>CADCJQ010000032.1 GCA_902801795.1 uncultured Erysipelotrichaceae bacterium | reverse complement strand
ACTCTCCTATCTTACATAAAAATTATACTAACAGTTTCTTTAGAAGTCAATAAAATATCATTTATTTCTACCTATTTACAGATAACAAAAAACACCTTTTAAGGTGCTTATTTTCTTTTTACTAATTCTTTAAAATCCATTATTTCACCAGGTAATATTTGTTCTTTAATATGATTACTTATTACCGCAATTTCACTCTTTCGAAAACGATATTTTCTTAAAATATCTAATGAATCAATGATACGATTAATTGTAATTGTTTGATTAGTTTTATAAGGTGTGATAATTATTGTATTTTTTTCTATTATATAAAGCGGATAACAATTATCTAATTCAACTGTTGATTTTGTAAAAGCATCAGTAATAATGGTCCATACTATTTTATGATAATAACCTTGTAATCCTTTAAGTTCTAAAGCCTCATACAAAGTTTCAAAAAATAATTCCCATTCTTCATCAATGATATCAACGTTAAAAATACCATTTTTATCACAATATAATTTTATTTTTTCGGTTATATTTCCATTTCTATTTAATTCATTTATCTTCATACCATATCCCCATCATTTTTCTTTACTGATTTAAAATATTATAGATTTTTTCCATTGTATCAGGACTTTTTCCATCTTCATTAACAATGACATAGTCATAATTATCTTTTTCTTGCATTTCGCCTTTTGCTGTTTCGATTCTTTTTTCAATAACTTCCATGTCTTCTGTACCACGTCCAATAAGTCTTTTGTAAAGATCATCAATACTTGGTGGTGCAATAAAGATACCAATACATTCTGGTGCTTTTTCTTTTATTTGTTTATAACCATTAACTTCAATTTCTAAAATAACATCATAACCTTTATTTAAATATTCAATAATAGTACTTTTAGGTGTTCCATAATATTTCCCTGTTCCATAAACGTTATATTCCAAGAAATCATCTTCATCAATACGTTTTTTAAATTCTTCTTCACTTATAAAATAATAATGTACACCATCTATTTCCCCTTCTCTTGGACTTCTTGTTGTACAAGAAACGGATAAATATAATTTTTTATTTTCTTCTTCATATTTTTCTTGTAATAATTTAACAACAGTTCCTTTACCAACGCCACTTGGTCCTGATATAACAACTAATTTACTCATAAAATCTCCTCCTTAAACTCTACTATTGTACATCCTGGATTCATAAAATCAACATAATATCTTTTTATTCTTTTATCATGTTTTAAAATTTCATGAACGGTATTTTTTAATATCCCTTGTCCAATACCATGGATAATACAAATTTTTTTATTTTTTAATATTATATTATCATCAAGAAATTCCTTTGTTAATTCTTTCGCACTAAAAGCATATTCTCCATGTAAATCAATTGATGGATAAATATCATTATTCATGATAATTAATAACCTCTTCTAATTTTGGCATAGATGCTTTACTACCTATTTTAGTTACTGATAATGCACCTGCAATATTAGAAAAACGTAAGGTATCTAATAAAGAATAATTATTAGCAATAAAATAAGTAAATGCCCCATGAAAGATATCTCCAGCTCCTGTTGAATCAATACTTTTTACTTTAATACTAGGAATTAATTTAAACTCATTATCTATTTTCGTAATACTTCCATATGATTCAAGTGTAATAACAACTTTTCCTGAAAAATCCCTTTCTAATATATTATAGGCTTCTTTAATTTTATCAATATCTTGATAAGAAAAATTAATTTTAGTATAATCTTTAGCAAAATCATTCGAACAAACAATATAATCACATAATTTACTTAAGTTTATGGTATCTTCTTTTATATTACCAGCATCAATTATTTTAATAGCATGTGGGTTTTCTTTAATTATTTTACTTGCAAAAGCATATTCATTTCCATCTAATAAAATAATATCAGGTTTAAAGTTTATTTCTTTATTAATATCAAGTTTCATACCATCTTTTTTATTCGTAATAATTGTTCTTGAACCATTAGATAAATTATTAATAATATAACTTGTTGTTGTCGGAATCTGATTTTTTATTTCAAGATATTCAGTTTTTACACCAATTCTTTCTAATTCATCATAAATCTTTTTTCCATATAAATCATTTCCAATAGAACTAGCGAAGGTTATATCTATTTTCCATAATGCTAATAAATAAGCCATGTTATTTGCAGAACCTCCACCACATTCTACTACATTATTTATTTTATATTTTTTATTTTCTATAGGATAATCACTTACTGGTAATGTTATATCATAAGCTGATTGTCCAATACATAATATTTTCATTCTATCACCTTTCTAAAATAATGGTTACTGGTCCATCATTAATTAAACTTATTTGCATATCGGCTCCAAAAATACCTTCTTCAACAGGTAAATATTTTCTTAATTCTTCATTAAATAACTGATATAACAAAATTGCTTCTTCCCCTTTCATTGCATTAATATATGAAGGGCGATTGCCTTTTTTCGTATCAGCATATAAAGTAAATTGTGAAATTGATAAAATACTTCCTTTGGTATCTAAAATACTTTTATTCATAACATGATTTTCATCATCCATAATTCTTAAATTAATAACTTTCTTAACCATTTCACTAACATTATCTTTCGTATCTAAAGTATTAAAACCTACTAATAACATAAAACCATTATCTATTTTACCCGTTATTTTATTATCTACTTTACAACTTGCTTCTTTTACTCTTTGAACAACAACTCTCATATTCTTGTAACCTCCTTAACATAACGTAATTTAGCAAGTTCAACTATTATTTTCACTAAACTATCTAAATTCATTACATAAAGATTTATTTTATAACTTACAATATTATCTTTATAATACGTATGTACACTATCAATAATAATATTTTTACTAGCAATCTTATTTAAGATATCACCTAGTTTATTTTGATTATTTTTAAGTTCTACCATAATACTTGTTAAATAACGATTTTTCGTAACTTCATTAAAACGAACATCTATAATACGATCATCTAAATGAAGTAAGTTTTGACATACTTTTCGATGAATGGTTATACCATTATTTTTCGTAATATAACCTATAATATCGTCCCCAGGTATTGGAAGACAACATGCGGCAATATTTACTTTAACATCACTTAAACCAGATACATTAATATCTAATTCATTTTTTATTATTTCTTTATGTTCTTCAGAATTTTCTTCTTTCTCTTCATTAGTAAGACTTATGACATATCGCGAATTATATTTATTATTTCCAATATCAAAATATAAATCATTAATATCTTTTATTTTTAATTCTTTAAGTATTTTCTTTAAATCATTACTTAAAAATTCATTAATACTAATTTTTCTTCTTCGTAATTCTTTTTCTAGACTATCTTTACCAATATTAATTAATTCTTCTCGACGATTTTTGGAAAAGAAAGCTTTTATTTTATTCTTTGTTTGGGTTAACTTAACAAAATTTAACCAATCTTCCGAAGGACCTGATGATAACTTACTAGTATTTATTTTAACAACATCACCATCTTGTAAATTGTAATTTAGTGGAACTATTTGATTATTAACTAAAGCCCCTACCATTTCTTCTCCTATTTTTGTATGTACTCTATAGGCAAAATCAACCGGTGTTGAACCTTTAGGAAGTTCAATAACATCACCTTTAGGAGTAAAAACGTAAATATTATCATCTAAATTATCTTCTTTAATGGTATTTTGAATACTTTCACGATTATTTTCATTAGCCGTATCAATAACTGCTTTAAAAAACTCTAACTTGGCATCGGTTCTTGATAAATTAAAAGCTGATTTATTCTCTTTATATGACCAATGAGCCGCTACCCCATTTTCGGCAATATCATTCATCTCATAAGTACGTATTTGGATTTCAAATAATTCATTATGAACACCAAAAACCGTTGTATGAAGAGATTCATATCCATTACTTTTAGGCATGGCAATAAAATCTTTAAAACGTTTAGCAATCGGTTTAAACTTAGAATGAATTAATCCTAATACTAAATAACATTCACTATCCGTATTAACTAAAATACGTAATGCAAGTAAATCATAAATATCACTAAATTTACGCCCTTTATCTAGTTTATTATATATACTATAAATACTTTTACTTCTTCCTTTTATTTCATGAGCAATATTATGTTCTGTTAGAAGACTACTAACCTCTACCATCATTTCATTAATAATATTATCACGCTCTTTTTTAGTACTATTTAATTTCTCAACAATACTATAATATACATCTGGTTTTAAATATCTTAATGACATATCTTCTAATTCACTTTTTAATTTATAAACACCTAAGTGATGCGCAAGCGGAGCAAAAATCTCTAATGTTTCCTTGGCAATTCTCTTTTGTTCGTCCGTATCCTTATCTTCTAGTGAATGCATAAGGTAAACACGATCTGCCAACGCTACCATAATAACTCTTACATCTTCAGTCATTCCAACAATAACTTTTTTATAATACTCAATTAAATAATCATTCTCTGTTGATAAACTAATATTATTTAATTTATATATATTATAAGCAAGTTTAACAATATTAAACCCAAATTCTTTTTCTAATTCACTTCTTTTAATACTATCAAATTTAAATAAAGTACAAATAATACTCGCACTAATTGTTTCAACATCCGCATTAACAGAAGTCAATAAAAATAATACATTAAGACATTTCTTTTGTTCTTCTAAATCTAAATATTCCTTAGTATATTGATAACTTTTTTCAATTAATGATGTATCATCTGGACTATATTCTTTAACTATTTTAATAATATCACTAATTTGATAATTCTTTTTAATTTTTGTCATTTCTTAACTTCCTTTTTATTTAGATAATTTAATTGTAACATATTTTATTAGGAAGAAAAAGATAAAAACACATTTTTACTTAAAAAAGAGTTGTTGAACTAGTCAACAACCCCTTTTATTTAAATAATGATTTAAAAATAGAATTTAATCCCTTATTAATAGCCTTATCTACTGCTTTATTCGCTACTTTCTTTCCAATTTTATTAACAGGATTATTTTTTCTTCTTAATTCTTCTTCACGCTTTGCTTTCGCTTCAGCTTTTTCTTCTTCTCTTATTCTTCTTTCTTCTTCTTTACGTAATCTTTCAGCTTCTTTACGTTCTTTTTCTTCTTGTTTTTCTCTTTCTTTTTGTAAGCGTTCTTCTTCTTTTTGTTCTAATAATTCTTGTTCAGCTTTAGCTTTTTCTTCATACTTTTGACTTATTTTTTCATAAGCAGATTCTTTATCAATCGCTTCATCATATTTACCAACTAACATACTATTATTAATAACTTTATTACGTGTCATATCATCAATTGCACCCATTTTACTTTGTGGCGGTAATATAGTAACCTTTTCAACAACATCAGGTTCTCCTTTTTCTGTTTGAAAACTAACTAAGGCTTCCCCAGTTCCAAGTGATAAAATAGCATCATAGGTATTAAATTCAGGATTCTCACGGAAAGCCATCGCAGCTGCCTTTACTATTTTTTGTTCTGTTGGTGTATAAGCACGTAAATTATGTTGTACACGATTACCTAATTGACTTAAGACATCTCCTGGAATATCATTAGGAGTTTGTGAAATAAAGTATAAGCCAATACCACGAGAACGAATTAATTTAACAACTTGCGTTATTTGTTTTAAACGATAACCTGGCATTTCATTAAATAATAAATGAGCTTCATCAAAGAAGAAGACAATTTTTGGTTTATCAAGATCACCTACTTCTGGTAATTTATTAAATAACTCAGTTAATAACCATAACATAAATGATGCATACAAATCTGGTGAACGGAATAGTTCAACAGCATGTAAAATATTAATAATTCCTTTACCTTCACTATCAACACTAATAAAATCTCTTATTTCTAAAGCAGGTTCTCCAAAGAATTTATCTGCTCCTTGATTTTCAAGTGATAACAAACATCTTTGAATTACTCCTACACTTTGTGGTGTAATATTACCATATTTAAGAGTATAATCTTTTTTATTATCACCAACATGTTGTAAGGCAATTCGTAAATCTTTTAAATCAATTAATTCAAAATTTTCATCTTCTGCTATTTTAAAAACAATATCTAAAACTCCTTCTTGAGCCTCACTTAATCCTAACATAATCGATAAAATAGATGGTCCAACATCGGATATTCTAGTACGAATTGGATGACCATATTCACCATAAATATCCCAAAATCTTGTAGGGAATTTCTTATATTCAAAATTATCAAGTTTTAAAGAATCAATTCTTTTTCTTAAACTTTCACTTTCTTCTCCAACAAGAGCAGTTCCTGCTAAATCACCTTTTACATCTGCAAGAAAGACAGGTACACCAGCATCAGAAAAACTTTCAGCCATTACCTTTAATGTTATTGTTTTACCACTACCACTAGCACCTGTTATTAATCCATGACGATTAGCCATACTAGGTAATAAGTAACATTCTTTCTTATCATTTTTACCAACTAATATTTTACTATTAAAATACATATTTACCTCCAATTAATTTATAACTCTATTATATAAATAAATTACTATTTTTACAAGTTATTTTCTTCTTTTTATGATAAATTCAAAGTAATAATAGTACTTACTCCCTTATCTTCATTATTAAGAAATTTTATTTTACCATCATGCATATTAATTATTTTTTTCGAAAGAGTTGTTCCAATACCATTTCCCAATATTTTCGTCGTATAATTATTTCCAACTTTATTAATATCTTTTATTTTATCACCATCATTCATTATTGTAATGATTACTTTACCATAAATTATTTTATAAGATATAATTATTTTCTTAGCATGAGCCTCCACACTATTTTTAATAATATTATAAAATACTTGTCTTAATTTTTGATAATCTGCTTCCAAATAAATATCATCATCAATCGTTATTATTTGTAATTTAACTCCCTTATTTTCTAAATACTCTTTCATATTATTTTTAATATCCATTAATAAAATATTAAGATCCATCTCTTCTTTATTAATACTTATTTTATTAAATTCTAAATAATTATTAAGTATTTCTAAACTACTATCAATTTCTTCATTAATAATTTTTTTATACCTTTCAAAATTCTCCTTATTCATCATTTCTAAATAACCTTTTACAACACTTAATGGATTTTTAACTTCATGTGCTAAAGTATAAATATCTGTTTTCATTTTTCCCTCTCCTCTAGTATAATATATCAAATTTTTTTGTCATAATTTGTCGAATGATGTCGAAAAAGATAAATTTTTGCAAAAAAAAGACGAACTTGACGTCTATTTCTTACGAAGTTCATCAATATATCTTTTTAATTGTTTAGAATTAGGTCCTAAAATAATTTTTAATTGATTATCAATTTCGACAATTCCTTTAGCTCCTAATTTTTGAATTTCTTCTTTTTGTGCTAGTTTAACATCACGAAGAGTTACAATAAATCTTGATAAATTTACTTGTTTATCAACAATATTATCTATTCCTCCCAAATATTCAATTAATTTATTAACTTCCAAATGAGCATCTTTTTTCATAGATTTTAATATTGCTAACAAAATTATTAAAACTACAACTCCAATAATTATATATTTATATTCCATATTCACCTACCTACATCTTAATTATATACTAAGTTACAATAAAAAGTAAAGAATATTATTTCAAACTAAAATATTTTTTTAATTCTAAAATAGTCGCCTTTAAATAAAAAACTAATAATAATATTATGGTAAATAAACCAACACTACCAGTTACAATAACCGCCCAGTTAATAGGAAAAATCTTTAAGATAGCCATTAAACAAAAGATTACAGAACAAAATGATGTTATAAACATTAAAATAATTTTATTTTTATGTTGTTCATAATTTACAAAAAAGAATATTATTTGTAAAAGTAATAAAGAAAAAGTAATAATATCAATAACTAAATATGACCAATTAGTACTATTTACTAAATCAATGGCTTTTAAATATAAAATAATAATAAAAAGCAAAATTGTAATTCTTTTAACAATAACGTTATTTATTAATGGTCTATCAAAAAAGGCATAATATGTAATTAACTCTCCTCCTAAAACATAAATACACCATAATTTACCACCAACTATTAAATTAGTTGTTACACTTGCTACTAGGGCTATCAGGTATAAAATGATAATTATTTTTCTAACTTTTAAGAAAAGATTAATTTTTTTATAAATTAAAGGATAATCATTTTCTAATTTCATATTTATCACTTCCATGTACATTTATTATTAAATCATATTCTTTCAATAAACTATAAAGATTATTTTCAAAAGAAGAATTGCTGGTAAATTTAGAGATGGTTAGTGTTGTTATATCATTAATCGTAATAAGGGTTGTTAATATTTTATTTGACATTGTTGTTCCTAAAACAAAATCTCCTTTAATAATTTTTTCTTCCATCATTGATGGTAAATTTATTTTTCCTAAATTCGATAAAACGGTTGTACATCCGGTATCTCCAAAATATTTATAAATGAATTTAGCGATTGGTCTTTTAATAAATAAGGGAATACAACTGACACCACTAACTAATTTTTTAGCATGATACATAACTCCATTTAATACTTCTTTAGTTAATTTTTCTCTACTTTGTTTTTTAACTTCTTCTAAAACATTATCAATATTAGTAATATCTTTTTTCTTTATACTAATGGTATTATATAAAGAGAAATTTCTTAAAGTTTTAGATGGATAATATTTTCGCATATTAACCGGAACTTGAATTTTAATAAATCCATCACGACTTGTTGAATATGATAAAACCATAAATAAAATAGATAAGACAAGTTCATTAATCGTAACATCTTTTTCTTTTGCTAATTGATGTAATTTATGAAAATCTAAATCATAATGTATTATTTGACAAGGTTTAACAACAGACATTCTTCCATCAAGAGATAAGGCTTTTTTCTCAATTAATCCACCATGAATATCATTATTTACTTCTATTTTCTGAAACATATCAATAAGTTCTTCTTGATTTATTTCACTATCTATTTTTAATACTAAATCATTATATTCTACTTTATTCCCTAATAATCTTAAATATTCATTAACTAATGTAGTTAAAAATGAACTTCCACCATAAGCATCTGCTAATACATGAAAAAACTCACAACTTATTCTATTTTGATAATATATTACCCGAAATAATTGATGTTTTGTTTTAGAAATATTAATAAAAGATGTAGGAATATCATTTTCTTCAGTTATTATATAATGTTTATTAATATTATCTAAATAATTCCAGAAGAATCCTGATTTAAGGCTTGTTTTAAAAATAGGAAAACGAACTATTGTAAATAATAAAGCTATTTGTAAAACAAGAGGATTAATATCATCTTTTAAATAGAGAGAAAGTCTATATATACTCATCCATTCTTCTCCCATTGATAATGGATAAATTTTTGATGATGTATCCAAATGATACCAAGAATTACTATTTTTAAAACCACTTTTTAGTCTATCAATATCTAATATTTTAATAATTTCATTGATACTTTTATGATTACCAATATAATAGTCAATTACTTTTTCAAAATCATAAAAAAACTTTTTCTTTTCTTTTTTATTGATTTCTAGAATACTATCTAATTTTTGAAAAAATTTATTTATCGCTATTTTATCTTTACCATTAAATTTATTTAAAAACATATTATTTTTATACATAAATCAAATCACCATTCATTACCATTTTATCATAAATAAATAGAAAAAAAGAACATTTTACTAAAAATGTTCAATATTAATTTTAACTCTTTTATTATCTTGTAAATAACTATTAGCTTGAACAAGTGTTCTAATGGAATTAGCAATCTTACCACCTTTTCCAATAACACGTCCAATATCACTTTCATCAACTAATACTTCAATAATTACTTCTTTTTCATTTTCACTAGGAAATTCTTTAACCGTAACACTATCAGGATTAGCTACTAAACTTTTTACAAGATATTCCGTCATTTCTACTAAATTCATAAAAAGCGTTCTCCTTAATTCTTTTTATTTTTAGAGTCTGCAAATTTTTTTATAATCCCAGCATCTCTTAACAAATTTTTAACGGTATCAGAAGGAATTGCACCATTATTTAACCATTTTAAAGCTACCTCTTCATCAATTTTTACAGTTGCTGGTTTTGTAAGAGGATTATATGTTCCAATTAGTTCAATATATTCTCCATCTCTTTTAGTATGAGAATCAGTTGCAACAACACGATACATTGGTTGTTTAGTCTTTCCCATTCTTGTTAATCTTAATTTAACTGCCATAATCTCGCTCCTTTCAAATTACTAATTAATTATATAGCATTTCATTGTATCTGTCAACCTTTTTATGATAACACATCAATTTTATTTTTTATATTAGCTAAACACCGGTCATAATCATCTCTTTGATAATCTAAATCATTATATTCAAAAGAATAATTAAAATTTAACTTATCATAAATACTTTTTAGTTCATCAACATTAAACTTATCAATATTTAAACAAATACTATAAGCATAATTAACTAATTTATTTTCATTATCTTTTTCTGGAAACATTTGAACATAAGTTACTACTTTATCTAAATTATTAATTACTTCTTCTTTAGTATTTGTTTCCAAAACATTTTGTTTTTCCTTATTACTACACCCTATTACAATTAAAACTAATAATATCAAACATAATATTTTTCTCATAATATCTCTTTTTATAAATAACTTTTCCATTCAGAAAAACTCATAATGCTAAGATCCCATACTGTCATACGGGGTATTTTATATAAATTAGTTACTTTAGGTGTTGCTTTTCCCATAACACCTGCACGTCCTACAAATGACATCTTAAATCCAACATCTTTAACAGCTTTCAAAGCCTTTTCATTATAATCGTAAAAAGGATAAGCCATCGCCCAAGGTTCTTCTCCTGTTTTTTCAATTGATAATTTAAGATCATCTTTAATTTCTTTTTCGGATGAACAAAGAATTGCCCCACCTTGACTTCCTCCTGGACATACATAATTACGATGCATATTATGGGTATGTGATTGAACAAAAAGATTATTACTTTTGAAGCTATCCATATTATCAAAAGATTTAGTAATTACAAAAATAGTTCCCATTAAATCATACTTTTCTAAAATTTCAATTGTACTTTTGGCTTTATATCCATCATCAAATGTTAAAACAATGCCTTTTTCAACTTGAATATTTCCATTTAAATACATATATAACTCTTCCATTGTTAAAGTAAAATAATTATTATCTTTAAGATATTTCATTTCTTTATCAAAGTTTTCTTTATTTATACAAACATATAAATCTTTACATTGTACTCCTTCATCTTCTACTTGATGATATGCAAGTGTTGTTATTTTACTTTGATTTTTCTTCTCCGTATTAGAAGCCTTTTTAGTTTCCTTAACATCATCTTTTGATATATTTAATAATTTATTATGATATTCAATATAATACTTATCTTCATAATCATTAATAATTATAGGGAACTCCATCGATTTATTAAAAGAAAAAGCTTCCTTTTCACCATCAAATAAAGTAAATTTATCTTTTGTAACAATATTTTCATTAAATGGAATGTAGTTTTTATATCTATTATCTACTTCTTCTTTAGAATCCTTTTCAATATTATGATAATCAATATAATAGTCATTATTTTTTAATTTAAAATATTTAGTGTCAACATTAGGTTCTAATTCATCAAGTTCTAAAATAACATCGGGATAAACTATCATTTCTTCTTCATATTTATCATCTTTTTTTACTAATAATGAAGTTTTCTTAGTTACTTTAACATATTCTCCATAATGACTTTTTATTTCTTCCAAAAGTTTTTTTTCTTCTTCTAATCTCTTCTGTTTATTTTGATTATTAATAACAACAAATCCAATAACACCACCTACTACGATAAGAGGTATCAATAACAAAAGTAATGCTTTTTTCTTCAATTTCTTTTTTGGTTTTTCATCATCAATAATCTCAATATCATCAATTTTCTTCTTTTTCATCTTATCACCTTAACCATAGTAATTATATCAAAATACCCTACTAATGTCTATAATTAATTAATCTTTTAAAACAAAAGATAGTGATTAATTTCCATAAAATCATTGACTTTTAACAAAAAAATTTGATATTATATATAT
>CADCJQ010000031.1 GCA_902801795.1 uncultured Erysipelotrichaceae bacterium | reverse complement strand
GTTGCTGTTGGATTACCACTACTTAATTGATTAGCATCAATAATTACTGTATATGTTTTAGCAGGTCCATTAGAAAGAGTTACTGTAATACTACTTCCTTTATTAACATTACCAGTTTTATTTTGACTTACACAAATATCTTTTTCTGTATTAGAGTATCCTTGTTGATAATTAAAGTTGCATGTAATACCAATCTTTTTACATTCACTTTGAATAGTGGCTTTTGTTTTTCCAACAAAACTTGGAACATTTACTTTTTCTTGAATACCACCACTTAAAGTTATTACTAAACTTGTTCCTTCTGCAACTGTTGTATTGGCTTTCTTCGATTGAGATATGGCAATATCTTTGGCAGTCTTTTCCGTTAATCCGCCATTTTTAAAACTACAATTTAAATTTAAGTCATGACACTTGTTTTGAATACTTGATTTACTTGAACCAACAAAGTTTGGTATAGTAATACTTTTTCCTTTAGAAACTGTGATAATTACGGTATCATCTTTTTTTATTATTTCTCCTGTTTTATGAGAACATTTTATTATTTCATCTTTTTTAACGGTATTACTAAATTCATAATTTATTTCATAATCAATTTCATTAGTTGTTGCCCAATTAGTAAATTCATTAACATTATTAACTGTTGTCATAGCAAGACTTCCTTTAGATATTGTTACTTCGATAGTATCACCATTTGATACAACATCGTCTTTTTTAACAGATGAGGTAATGACATCACCTAATTTGATATTATCACTATATTCTTCTTTATAGACAACTTTTAAATTATTATCGGTAATCCAGTCATTAATATCATCTACTTTCATACTAGCGATATCAGGGGCAATCATCATTTTTCCTTTAGAAATAGTTAAGATGATTTCATCAGTTTCACTATTAACTGTTTCTCCTGTAATGCTTTGTTTAATTACATGATCTATTTCTATAGTATTACTAAAGTCTTCTTCGACTTTTACTTTGATATTATATTTATTAAGCCATGATAGGGCATATAATTTAGTTTTATTGGTAAAATCAATTATTTCTACATCACCCATTTCTTCTGATTTAGCAACTTTTAAATTAATAGGGGCATTTCTTCTTAATGTTCCACTAGCATCTTGTGATATAACGGTATCAATGGTATTGGTTGATACTTCATAATTAATTGTTACATTACTTAAATAGTTTTCTTCAATATATTTTAAAACTTCATCAATGTTTTTACCGACAAAATTAGGAACAATAATTTCTTTTTCTAAGTCTGGTCCTAAAGAAATATTAATAGTTATTTTAGAAATATCTTTTGTAAGTGTTGGATATGTTATATCTTGTGAAATAATATGGTATTTGCTAACCGTATCACTATATTCGTAATTTTCAATAACTTCAATATTATTATCTTTTTTCCATTCATTAACTTCATTGATTGTTTTATTATAAAAATTAGGTATAAATTCATCACTTGGTAAGTTAATGATATTTAGGGTTAATAAAATATTAAATACACTATAGATAATTACTAATAAACTACATATTATAATAGATGATGTACCTTTTTTGTTTTTTAAACTTATAACTGTAAAACAAATTAAGAAAAGAAAGACAAATACAATTCCTAATAGTTTAGGTAGAAAGTTTAAAAAACTTTCAAACTTGGTTATTTCAATAATACTATACGTAATAAAAGAGATAAAAGCTAGTATTAAAAAAACTGTATGAAGAACTTTTCTATTATTTTTGTCTTCTTTTTCTAATCTTTCAATAACACTTTCTTTTTTATTATCTTCTATTTTATCTTCAATAATTTCAACATCTTGAGAACTATTTTTCTTTTTTATTTCTTTTTTCATATACTTCACCAAATATTATTATAATATATTTTTCTTAATAGTTAAATTATTATAATTATTTTTTTTATTTACTTGACATAAATTGTCAAAAAAAGGTGATTAAAATTGAAATACTAGGGTTATTTTCGACATTCTTTTTATATTTCATTTTTTATAATAATTATGGTGATAAGATGATAATCTATTTAGATTTAGTTTTTTTCTTAAATATATTTTTAGATTTCATCTTATTAATGAGTGTTTCTGTTGTTTTAACAAGAAATGTTTCTCTTAAAAGAATCTTTTTAGGTAGTATTATAGGAGGTGGTTCAACTTTTATATTATTTTTTTCTATAAGTTCTATTATTCTTTTTCTTATTAAATTATTTTTAGGATTTTTTATGGTTTTAGTAACTTTTGGTTATCATTCATTAAAATATACTTATAATAACTTATTTTATTTATATACTATAAGTTTTAGTATCGGTGGTGTATTATATTTATTAATGAATAAAGGTTATTATAATTATTTAATTTTAATAATAGGTTTTCTTGTAGTAAGTTACTTATATGTAAAACAAATAAAAAAATTTAAAACGAACTATAGTGATTATTATCAAGTAAAAGTTTATTTAAAAAATCAAGTATTAAACTTAACGGGGTATCTTGATACCGGAAATAAATTATATGATAACTACAAGAATAGACCAATCATTATAACTTCTAAAAAAATTATGTATGATTTAGAAGATATTATTTATGTTCCTTATGTATCACTTAATGATGAAAAAATAATTAAATGTTTAAAAGTTGATAAGATTATTATTAATAATAAAGTTTTTCATAATTATTTAATTGGTTTATCAGATCAGAAAATATTAATTGATGGTGTTAATTGTATTTTACATAGTAAGATGAAAGGAGAATTATAATGTTAAGAATATTATATAAAATTAAAGAATTATTTCATAAAGTAGGGGAATTATTTTATGTAGGAAGTACGGATAAGTTGCCACCACCATTATCTAAGGAAGAAGAAGAGTATTATGTTAATATGGCTTCTGATGGTGACTTATTTGCAAGAGATAAATTAATAGAACATAATTTGCGACTTGTTGTTTTTTTAGCGAAAAAATATGAAAATACGGGAGTTGACTTGGAAGATTTAGTTAGTATTGGAACTATTGGTTTAATGAAAGGAGTGAAAACCTTTAGTAGTGATAAAAATATTAAATTAGCAACTTATGCATCTCGTTGTATAGATAATGAAATATTAATGTTTTTAAGAAAAAATAAAAAAGTACGTGGTGAAGTTAGTTTTGAAGAAAGTTTGTCTTTTGATGCTGATGGTAATGAACTTCATTTAGAGGATGTTTTGGGAACTGATGCTGATATTGTTACCAAACCACTTGAAGATTTACAAAATAAAAATATTATGATGGAAGAAATAAATAAGTTAAATGATAGAGATCGTGAAATAATTATTATGCGCTATGGTTTATTTAATCATCCTGAAAAAACTCAAAAAGAAGTAGCGGATATATTAGGTATTAGTCAATCATATATTTCTAGAATTGAAAAGAAAGTTATTAAACGATTAAAGAATATTGTTAAGTGTTGAAAAACACTTCTTTTTTTGATAAAATTTCTTTGGTGTTTTATGTTAGAGAAGAATTATTTGAAGTTAGATACATTATTTAATAAATATCAGTTATCAATGGATGATAGAAATTATCTTCTTAAGGTTATTGAACCTATCTTTTGTCATGATGAATTTCAAAAAAGGATGACTAATTTATTTCCTCATCATAGTGATATTACCTTAGGAGAACATATTTTAGAAGATACGATTGTAACTTATTTATTATTAAAGAAAAAAATGAAAAAGAAAAAACATTATCAACTTGATTTAGCGATAAAGATTTCTATGTTACATGATTTATATACAATACCTTGGCAAAATAATAGAGTAAAACCTCATCATTTTTTTAATAAACATGGTTTTACGCATCCTTTGGAAGCTGTTATTAATGCTTATTGTTGGTTTCCAGAATTATTTAGTGATATTAGTGAAAGAAAAATAATTATTGATGGAATATTACATCATATGTTTCCACTTCCTGTTAGAAGAATTAATTATAAAAAATTAGAATTGAATAATATATCTTTAATAAAAAATATTCCTTTCGATATTCAAAAAGATATTATGTTATCTTCTAAAAGAAAAAGAATTGGTGGATTATCTTTTTCTAGAAGTATTTATAAAGAAGGAAGAATTATGTCTAAAGCAGATAAAAGAGTATCTATAAGACAAATAAAAAACTTTCGTAGTTTTACTGCATTATTTACAGGAAAAAATAAAAGTATAAAAAATTATAAAAATTATTGACATTATATTTATTTTTGATAATATAATGTTATGCCCTTTTAGTTAAATGGTATAACGAAGCCATGGTAAGGCTTAATTGTAAGTCCGATTCTTACTTAGGGCACCATATGAAAAATAGTCGAACTATTCGATTTTAAAATATGTGAGCAATCTGAAAATGATTGTTTTTTTCTATATAAAAATAGCAAGAAAAAATGACCATAAAATATAGTCATTTTTAAATCTCTAAATTTCTCGCGTTCTTTATCTCATCTTTTTTAGCAATAATATTATCGGTTTCAATTAAATATGTTATCATTAAAAAGATATCATCATAATATTTTTTTAAGGTAATATTAGAGAAATTCTTATATTTTTTATCAATTTTATCTATTATTCCCATTTTATTAACGACAAATTTAATTGTATTAAAAACAGATGGATTGTAGGATTTATATTTTTCATAGTCTAAACATAAAAAATCATATAATTTATTAAGAATTATTCTTTTCATGTTAATACCGTTATTATTAATACTAGTATAAGAAAGGAGTAATTCATAAATATCATTAGGAACTAATTCTCTTAAATCTTCATAATTAACATCTTTACTAGAGATAACTATTTTATCATCTAAATAATATGGTTCTAGAGAATAACTTTCTAATATTAAAGGAATATTGTGAAAAATAATACTTTGACATAAAGTAGATAATTGTGTTTTTTCATAATAATATTTAATGTTTTCCATTAAATATTCCATATTAAGAATAAATTCCATAAGATTAATAAAAGATGCTTTTGTTCTTTTTTTGCCATTTAAGTTAACACCAATAAATTCCAAATAGGAATAACAATCTAAAAAAGTATCACGATATTTCCAATTATTAAATAAATATGTATTAACATAATCAAAATAAGTATATTCTTTTTTATTAAAAGTAATGCATTTACTATTTAATACCTTAATTATTTTATTATATTCATCTTTATAAGCTCTTTTATTATCTAAATTAAAAATAGGAGTTCTCATATTATCACCTGCACATTCATATTGAAATCCTTATTATTTTTTTGATACATTTATTATATAATATATTACGGAATTTTAATAGAAGAAAGTCATTTTTTTACATTATCAAAATATTTTTTTGGAAAAAAATTTAAAAAATATAGATAAAAAAAGCAATATATGATATATTTATTTTGTGAGTGTTCGATGAAAAGATTATATGAGGTGATAAAATGGATGCTGAAGTAAGAAAAATAAGTAATGATTTAGAAGAAGAAAATGTTCAACAATTATGGGATATGCGTAATAGGGATGATGAAAAAAAGAAATTATGTTTAGCGTTAAATGAAAACATGTATGCTTTTTATACTCCATATGGACATGATAAAATGAATTATCAATTAAATGATTATGCTGAACAAATAATTCAAAATATTTATATTATTCTTAAATTATTCGCTAGATTAAATATATATCCTGAAGGTTTTTTTGAAATAATTAAAGAAAGAAAAGAAAATCAACTTAATAATCGTGGCGACGATATCGTAGATTTTTATAAAAAAATAAATAGAGAATTTAGTTATTTAAAAAGTAAAAAAACGCCTAGTATGTTAGAAGATATTGGCGTAACGTATAATAAATTAGTTCAATTTTATCAAAAGAATAATTTGGATTATAATAATCCTAATAAGATAAATGATCCAAAATATATGGATAATTTATGTTTTAAAAGTAGTTTTATTACAGAAAATATCATGGTTACAGATTCTTTTGATGAAGACGTGGAAAGCTTAATGAATTTAATGTTTATCTATATGTCATTTTTAGTTGATGTTGGAATTAATCCTAAAGAAAGATTAAGTGAAATTATTGAAGAAAATAAAGAAAATAAAAAAACTAGATAATCATAAAATAATAAAAGATGCATTAATTGTGTATCTTTTATTATTATAGTTAATTATCGTTAATAAATTTCTAAAAAATATTAAAAAAATATTATATTTGTGATAGAATATTCTTAGTTAAAAGTTATATTACTTTGGCTCTATAATAATATTATATGAAAGGAGAATTTAATTTATTGACAAAAAAAACAATTTATCTTGAGATAAATCGTTATATTTCAAATGGCAGGGGATGAGAGAATCGAACTCCCAACAGTGGTTTTGGAGACCATTATTATACCATTTAACTAATCCCCTAAATGAAATTGATGTATTAAGTATATCACTCTATATTTTTCTTGTCAATAATTTAATTTTATAAATATGGGTAATAAAAATAATAATGTTAGTTTAATTTATGATAAAAAAAATAATAAAGTTGTTAAGAAAAAGAGTCTTCCAAAAAATAATAGTAAAACCAAAAAGAAACTTGTTAATGAAGAATTAGAAAATGAATTAAGTAAAACAGTTATTTTATCAAAGAAAGAAATTAATCGAAAAAAATATCAAGCAAGACAACAACGTTATAGTAAAGAAACTAAAAAAAAGGTTATTGATGTAGATTACACAATTGTTACTAATGAAGTTTTAAATAATCAAAATAAGGAAAAAGATAAAACAATTGTTAAAGAAAAGAAAGTAAAAGAAGAAGTAGAATTAGTAAAGAAAAAAGATGATTTAAAAGAAGAAACGAAAGAAGTTAAAGAAAAGAAAAAGTATTTTGTTTTAGAAAATGATATACCTTTAGCTTCTGATAAAATAAATACCAAAATAAGAATTAAAAGATATTTAAAAGAAGCAATTATCTTTGCTATCATTATAACTATTATTAATTTAATAGCGATTTTATTATTTGATTATGTGAATGTACTTAAGATATTTGATGTTAGTGTTTTAAATATCGTTGTTACAGTGTTTTTATCTTTAATTATAAGTTATCTTATATCCTTTTTTATTGATTGTTTAGTAACTGAAATATGGGTAAAAATTAAAAATAATAAAAATAAAGAAGGTGATATAAATGGAAATACAAGGATTGAGCAAGAAAAACATCGAGAAAATATCACAAATTAAAGAAGAAAATAGTTATTTTCAAAATTATCGTCTTCAAAGTTATGAAATATTTAAAGAAATAGAAGAACCCAAATTTGGGGTTCAATATGATATTGATTTTGATAAAATTATTTATTATAAAAGTAATGAAGATAAAGTATCTAATGATTGGAATAAAATATCTTGTGCTATTAAAAATGAATTTCAAAGTTTAGGTGTTATCGCTAGTGAAAAGAAAATGGATGGTTTAGGTGTTCAATATGAAAGTGAAATGATATACCATAATATGTTAGAAGAATTAGAAAAAAAGAAAGTTATTTTTACTTCCATAGATGATGCTATTAAAAAATATCCAGAATTAGTTAAGAAATATTTTGGGAAAATTGTTAGTAATAATGATAATAAATTTGCAGCCTTAAATGGTTGTGTTTTCTCAGGAGGAAGTTTTATTTATATTCCGCCATATACTACTCTTGATCGTCCACTTCAGAGCTATTTTAGAATAAATTCAAGAAATATGGGACAATTTGAAAGAAGTTTAATTATTGTTGATCATGATAGTAAATTACATTATATTGAAGGATGTACGGCACCAGAATATTCGGAATCAAGTCTTCATGCGGCAGTAGTAGAGATATTTGTTGGTAAAAATAGTACTTGTCGTTATTCAACAGTACAAAATTGGTCAAATAATGTTTATAACTTAGTTACTAAAAGAGCTTTAGTGGAAGAAAATGGGGTAATGGAGTGGATAGATGGTAATATAGGAAGTTATAAGACTATGAAATATCCTGCTTGTATATTAAAAGGTGATAATGCAAGTGGGACTTGTATAACTATTAGTGTTGCAGGGAATAATCAAGAACAAGATACGGGAGCAAGAATGATTCATATTGGTAAAAATACTAAAAGTAAGATTATTTCCAATTCCATCGCTAAAAATTCTGGTAATGCCACTTATCGTGGTAAAGTAGAGATTAAAGAATCAGCGGATAATTCGGAAAGTTTAGTAAAATGTGATACCTTGATTTTAGATGAAATTAGTAAAAGTGATACATATCCTATAAATATTAATATGAATAAAACAAGTAATATTATTCATGAAGCAACAGTTAGTAAAATTGATGAAAATAATTTAATGTATTTAATGACAAGAGGAATATCCAAAGAAAGAGCCGAAGAATTAATTATTTTAGGATTTATTGATAAGTTTAAACAAGAGTTACCACTAGAGTATGCCGTCGAACTTAATCAGTTAATAAAAAGAGTTTTATAAATAGAAAAAGGATTAAAAAGGTGTTATGAAAAAAAAATTAATGATTTTATTAGTGTTTTTAATAGTTCTTTTAGTGACATTGTTATATTTTGCTTTTTTTGATAAAAATGATAGTGATGTTTTTAAGATATTAAGTACATCTGTTGAAGTAAAAATAGATGATTCTTTAGAACTAAATTATGAATTAAACGATTCACAAATAAATATTATTTGGTCTAGTTTAGATAATGATATTGCAACTGTTAGTAATAATGGTGTTGTTAAAGGAATAAACTATGGTTCTACAACAATTACAGGGACGGTTTATCTTGATGGTAAAACTATTGTAAGAAATTGTTTAGTAAATGTTTATCGAGGAGATAAAAATATTAAATTAGAAGATATTTCGGTTCCTGATGGTGAATTATTAATAAAAATTGGAACAAGTTATCAATTACCACTAGAGTTTAATCCCAGCAATGCTTATGTTTATTCGATAAATTATTCATTTGATAAAGATAATATTATTAATGTTAATAATAATACAATAACTGCTCTTAATGAAGGACAAATAAATTTAACAATTAAAGTTAATGGAAATATTACCAAAACTATTAAAGTAACAGTAATGAAAGATGATATTGAAAATGGTTTTTATGATGAAAATAGTGTTCTTGATTTAGTAAGTAATTATTTATTGTTAAAAGTTGGTGATACCATAAATATCAAAGATAAATTATTAAGAAATAATGAAGAAGATAAAATAATTTATCATAGTGATAATAGTTTAATTGCAAGTGTTGAAAGTAATGGTAATTTAAAAGCTCTTAATGAAGGTTTGGCTAATATAACAGTTTCTCTTGGTTCTAAGAAAGAAAAAGTTATTGTAAAAGTAAATCCTCAAACAGGACTTGTTAATAGTAATGGTGGTATTTGGGGATATACAACAGATAAAATGGCTATTCCTGTAAGAGCGTCGACATCATTTTTTGAAAATTTAGTAAATCAAGGAATAGGGCAAATTAGTAATAATATTTATTCTTATAATGATAATGGAATAAACTATAGTTATGATATTAGTAGAAGTATTTTTAAATGTAATGGTAATTCTATATTAATGCGAATATATTATCCTTTAAATAAAGATTTAAGTACTCTTAATACTTTTACCTTTTTAGGAGGAATTGGTGAAAGTAACTTTGATGGTTATTTTAGTAAAATAGAGAATGATCCTAGTATTATTAAAAGTAGTGGTATAGTGGTATTGGTTACGACTGTAAAAAAAGAAGATTTTTTTAATGTTGATGGTATTATTCAAGGAACTAATTTTCTTAAGGCTATTGTAAAACAAAAGCCGAAAACTATTAATTCTATTGGTGGTTATTCTAAAGGTGGAGGAGCATCCGCTACGGCTGCCGATAAAGGAGATTACCAAAGATTATTGATTTTTAATGCTCAATTTGAGAATGTTTATGGTAAAACTAATTTAATGAATAAAGAAGTTTATATTTATTCGGTTAATAATGATGATATGAAAACGCAAACAATATCAACGCTTAATTATATAAAAAATTCTAATTATAAGCATGTTACGATAATTAGTAATAATCCGGAAATATATAATTCATATTATCAAAAGTTTCTTGTGGTTAATCCCGGTAGTGCTATGGGAAGTGGGCATAATAGTCAGAATATTACAAATTCGAATTATTTTATGTTTGCCAACTCATAAAAAAGTGTCAAAAAGTGTAAAATTGGTAAATGTGGAATTTGGTTTCAAAAATTGTTTTTCTAAAAATTAATTCAAGAAAAAGACGATTTATTATGTAAACTTTAGATTTTAAAGAAAAAAGAGAATGAGAATCCTAAATTAGGTTTTCATTTTTTTTAGAGATAATATTTTATGATGTTTTCGAAAGGAGGCATTATAGTGAATTCTGTTATGTTAGTTGGACGTCTTGCGCATGATATAGACGTTAAGACATTAGAATCTGGAAAAGAAGTAACAAGACTTGCACTAGCAGTAAATCGTAGTTTTAAAAATGCTGATGGAACGTATGACGTTGATTATTTTGATTGCATTTTATGGGATGGTTTAGCAGTAAACACAGGTTTATTTTGTAAAAAAGGCGATACTGTTGGGATAAAAGGAAGACTTCAAACATCTCTTTATGAAAAAGATGAACAAATACATAAAGCAGTTGAAGTTATTGTTGAAAAAGTAACATTCTTATCTAGTAAAAGGGAAGAACAAAAGGAAGAAGAAGCATAAACTTCTCCTTTTCTTTCTTCTAATAATGAAAAAAATGCATAGAATATTAACAGAAAAAGTGACAAGTTGAGGATTATTTTATATAAAATTATTGTCAAATTGGTTTAAAAGTAGTAAAATAACTTATATATTGAGGTTGATTGGATTATGTTTGAGATTATTTTACAAAGTATTTCGATGTTTTTTACACTCTATGGATTATATTATGGCGTAACATCTATTTTTGCTTTTTTGAAACCTAAAAAAGAAGAAAATGATGATAAGAAAAAGAATCGCTTTTCGATTATCATTGCAGCACGTAATGAAGAAGCGGTTATTGGTAATTTAATAGACAGTTTAAAAATGATGAATTATGATAAAGACAAGTATGAAATAAATGTTATTATTAATAATTCAACAGATAATACTTATGAAGTTAGTAAAAAGCATGGAGCGAATGCTATTAAATGTGAAGTTCCTGTTAAATCAAAAGGAGAAGTATTACGTTATATTTTTCATAAATTCAAAAATAAAAAGATTGATGCTTACATTATTTTTGATGCTGATAATGTTGTTCATCCAGATTTTTTACTACATATGAATCGTTCACTTAATAATGGCTATAAAGTTGCACAAGGCTTTCGTGATAGCAAAAACTATCAAGATAATTGGATAAGTGGTAGTTATACATTATTTTATTATTTACAAAACTTTTTCTTTAATTTATCAAGAAAAAAAATTAATTCATCTGCTTCTATTAATGGAACAGGATTTATGGTTCAAAAAGAGTTTATTGAAAAATTAGATTTTAATCCTAAAACCTTAACGGAAGATGTTGAATTAACAACAATATGTGCAGTTAATAATGAAAGAATTGATTTCGTTAAAGATGCTATTACTTATGATGAACAACCAACTAATTTTAGAGTATCGTTAAAACAACGTCTTCGTTGGTCTAAAGGTAATTTACAATGTTGGAAAAGATATCATCGTGATTTAGTTAAAGGATTTATGAAAAATCATAATCTTTCTTGTATTGATATGTATTTAAATAATTTAGCGGCTTTTATTCAAGTAGTTTCAATTACAGTTATCATTATTGGTTTTATTGAAAGAATGATTACAACAAAAGTTATTTTTAATTTTGTTGGATTAATTGCTTTAGCGATTTCATATTTAGGTACAGTTATTATAACGTTATTTATAACAGTTTATAATAAAAAAAGTGTCTCAGCCATGATTCCATCGTTAATCTTATTTACATTATTTATTGCAACATGGTTTCCTATTAATATAGTAAGTTTATTTAAAAAAGAAGTTAAATGGCAACATATAGGTCATAACAAAAATGTTAAAATTGATGAAATAATAAAATCTAGCTAGGCTAGATTTTTTAGTATATCTTTCTTTTTAAAGAAATGATATAAATTAAATAATTCGGTAATAAAATTTGTTATAAGACAAATTAGAAGAGCCGATATAACATCAAAGATAAAATGTTGTTTAACAAGTAATGTTGAAATGATAATCAAAAGAGCAATGATAATAACAGGTATTTTTACTTTTAATTTATGTTTGCTAATGATATATGAGAATATTACTTGAAAGCAGAAAAGACAATGAATTGATGGAAAACAATTTAGTGGGGGATTATCATATAAGAAAGTAATATCTAAAACTAAATTTGTTATCGGATCAATATCTGGGATAACTGGGCGGTACATAATAGTTGGCATTGTAAGAAAGATAATATCACATATGAGAAAACCGATAATACCTGAGATTATTCCTTTATAGTAGGCTTTTTCATCTTTTTTATATAAATAGTAAAATGCTATTAAACAGAAGGGATAAAACATATTATAGATATAAACAAATCTTCCTATAAAAGGAATTTTATCATCTAAGTAAAAATATATGTATGTTGGATTTGTTTGAAAATATTTTAATACCCAATAAAATAGAGCTTGTACACCCATTAAGAGAGTAATTGTAAAAATAAATTTTTTGTTTTCTTTAATAAACTTCTTCAACTTCTTCATAAACATCACTTCTATTATATCATATTTTTGTTTTTTTGTATAATTGGAAAGTCATCGAAAAAGTTTAAAAATGGTTGTATGTCAAAAAGACGGGATGAAAATCTCGTTTTTGCAATAATATAAATCATTATTTTATTTTTCTTTATAAATATGATAGTATCCTTTTTTTGATTTATAATCTATGTGAACACATTTATCATATTCACATTTTGTACGAATAGTATAAGGTGGAGTTTCAATAGGTAAACCATTCCATTCATCATCTTCTTCAAATTCTAAAACAGCCTCAATAGGTGCCTGAAATATATATTTACATTTTGGACAGATGTAATCAACTTTTTTTCCACTAAGTTAACTCTTTAGTTGTCAAAGTGGGACATAAAATCCTCCTTCAAGTAATAAAACAAAGAAAGTTCATTCTAGTAGAACATTTAGGACAATCATAAGGACTATGATTAAAAGTTTTAATAATAGATAATTTATGTTTTAAAAGTTCATTTCTAAATTTTCTAATTTCTTTTTTTATTAACATATTAATGTTATCATGGAATGGAAGTATTTTTCTATAAAAACCGTAAGAACGTATAGTTTTAAACTCTCGAGGCATAATGTCCTTAAAATAAGTTTAATAAACTCTTCTGCAGTAACAGTTACTTCATGATAAGATTCATCTTCATGAGCATTGTACCAAAAGGTAACATTTTTACCATCATAAGAAATAATTCTGTTTTCACT
>CADCJQ010000030.1 GCA_902801795.1 uncultured Erysipelotrichaceae bacterium | reverse complement strand
ACCACTTTTTATTACTTTCTCCATGATTTCCATATAAACTTCCGTTTTACCACTACCAGTAACACCAAATAATAAATAATTAATATTAGTATTTAAATTAGTAATTACTTCTTCATATACTTTCTTTTGATCACTATTTAACTCATGTCTTGGATAATCCTTTGCATCACTAGAATTTAGACGATATTCTTCTACTTCATTAATTTTTAATACTCCTTTTTTTAATAAAGTATCTACAGAAGAATTAATCTTCTTAAGTTCACTATATAAGCATTTCCCTTTTTCGTTAATCTTATCAATAATCAACTTCTGTTTATCATTTAATTCAATATCTAAGTTATCAATTTCAACCATTTTTAAATATTTAATATTTACTTTACTACCATTTTTAGCTTTTAGAGCTTTCGGTAACATTACTTGATAAGAACTAATTAAGGTTGATAAAGTATCATTACTTATCCATTTACCAAGATTTAATAATTCATCATTTAAAATAACTTCACTATCAACAACATCAATAATATCTTTAACATCATCAACGTCATCAAGTTCATCCATTATTTCCAAAACAAATCCTTCTAATTCTTGATTATTAAAAGGAACTAAAACCCGAATACCAATTTTAATTCTATCTTTTAAACTATCACTAACATGATAAGTAAACGTCTTATCAATATTAAAAGCCGATAATTCTACTAATACTTTGATGTACATAATGCCTCCCTTATATAGAAAAAAACACGTTAAACGTGTTTATAATCTTCTGGTGCTTCCCAAGGGACTCGAACCCTTACATCTTTTGGATATACGATTTTGAGTCGTACGCGTCTACCAATTCCGCCACGGAAGCACTACGTAAAGATTATAACACATTTTGTTTTTCTTGTATATCTTTTTTCATTTATTTCTCTAATAAAAATCCTTCTATTTTACAAAAATCTAATATTTTATTTCCTGAATCATAAGATATCGTTATTCTTTTAATAATAATTTTCTTAGTATCAGAAACAATCTCATGATACATTCTAAAGTAATCATCAAGTTCACCACTAGAATAAATATTAAGATATTCTTTAATTAAATTAGTTATATTAATACCTTCAATATAGATATTTAATTCATCTATTCTTTTATCATAGTATTCATATAATTCAATGTCTTTCAAATTATGATAATCACTTATATCATAAGAGATATTACCTAATTCCTCATTAATATATTGAAATCTTTCATAAATATTATTATTGTTCATAAATTCTTTTATTAATGGTATTTCTTTAACTAAATACTTATTAAGATATTCTTCCCCACCATTACTATTTCTTAAATATTCATAAGAACTAATAACTTTCTTTTTATCAATATTATTATCACTACTTATATATTTTTTAATCATACTAACTTGACTTCTATTTGATAAATCATCCATATTAATACCTGGTATTAAAAAGGAAATAATAATATAAACACAAGTAATAATAAACATCAAGTCAATTTTCTTTCTTTTAAAGATATATAAAGTTACATAAATAATCTCTAACATCACTAAGATTATCCCTAAATATCTAGTTATTGTTAAACCATTATTTATTATTCGAACAAAAATAGCATAAACTTGTAAAATAATAAATGGAATAAAGGTATATGGTAAAACGTTATTTATTTTATTTAAGAAATCTTTATCACTAAAATAATCATTCATCGTCCATATAGGTAATCCTATAATAAATAAGATACTAAGGATACGAAAAATTTCATTAGATGGTATATCCCAAGTAATAATTATTTTGAAAATATATAAATAAATGATAACAAAACCCATAATTACTAATGTTTCTAAGACATACTTAACTAATATTTTTATAAATTTACTAATTTCGGTGTTCATATTATTAAAATCCAATAATAAATTAGGTACATAGAAACATCCTGTTAATAACACTAAAACACGCCAAATAATTTCATACTCATCACTAATTAAATAAGCAAAAACACTTGATATTAATATTCCCCCTATTGATAATACCCAATATAAGATACTTGTCTTTAAAGTATTAGTAAACACTTTAATTAAGTATTCACTTAAACTAACTTTACTATTTAAATAAAATCGATATACATTTAATATATTAATTATCAACAAATAACTTATGGTGACTTTCTCTATTTTAAGAATAACCATTATTAAAGAAAGAATCATAAATATTCCATAAGAAATATATCTTTTATTAAAATAACTTTCTGAAAAAATAGTTCCAGAAATAAATAATATTAAAAATAAGCTAACATTTTCAAATGTTTCACTATCAAAAACATCACCATCAAAAGACAATGTTAAAAAAACAGTTAATATCATAACTAAAACAAATGTTAAAGGAAATATTTTTCTTATATCCCTAGTTTTTTCTTTTAATAAATTAATAATATTCTTCATAACTACCTTCTTTCTGATAATAAATAACTATTATCAATTAATTCTTTTATTCTTTCAAAATCATTATTGCCATCTAAAATAATGGTTATCCAACTTTTTTTATTCATGTGATATCCAGGATATATCTTCTTATTATCAATGATATCTAATATTTTATCTTTATCATAATGTAAATCAATTATTTCAACCATTTCCTTACTATCTCCTATTATTTTATCTTTTTCTATCTTACCAATCATAATAAACCATTTACGAGTTTTACCATTTCGGCATACACCAAACTCAGGATATTTATCCCAAAGATACTCTAATTCACCATCATATTTTTCTTTTAAATAATTAATTATCATCTTACTTTCATTACATTCAAAAACATCATATTCACAACATTTATCAATAATATCTTCAATAATACCTTCATACTCATCTTTTAATTTACCAATAAAGTTACCACTTATATCTTCAATATTACTCATTAAGTATTCTTCATTAAAGGCATTATCAATTATTTTAACAAACATAGAATTATTTATTATTTCAATCATTACTTTAAAATCATTATTCATAATATTCTTTTCATAGCAATAACTATTATTTCTTTTTATAAAACCATATTTAATTAATAAATCATTATTTATTTTTTTCTTTTCTAAATTTATTTTCTTCATAACCATCATCTTAAGTATAACAAATAATAAGAAAAAAAGAAAGTTCCTTTAATTAGAACTTTCAACTTTCGTTAACGTTTGATTAATCACATTATTATCAATATTATTAACTTGATACCAACCATATTTTGTCATTAAATCATATGTTTTAGCTTGACACGTCATAATATTATTAAGACCATTCTTTAGTGTAGTTCGAATATCTTCATTAGAACTTTCTAAAGTTCCATGAACAAATACCTCTACTGTACTTTTTAAAACTAATAAATAATTTTCCATTAATAATTTATCCATTAGCCTTCTCCTTTAATTTAGTCATCAAAGTTTCTTTTAAAGTACTTTGACAATTAATTTCTTCTTCCATAAATGATAATATTTCATCATCACTTACATTCTTAATGCTTTCTTCTAGTATCTTAATAATATTACTTACGTGACCAATAGCATCTTCAAAATATAATAATTCTTTTTGTGTCATATTTCCTCCCACATTTATTATGAGAGGAAATATTATTTTTATACAATATATTATAATTTATCCAATTACATATGGATCATTAATAAATCCACTACCTCCAGTAATTTTTGTTCCGGATTTTAAATGAAGCGTCGGACGCACACTGAATGCACTCGAACTAGGTGTAGCGTTACTACGATTGCCATAATTGTATACAACACGCACATCAGAGGAATTATATGGTGTAATTAACCACATACTCTTGTAGTGGTTAGCGTCATTGACGTGTGTTAATATCGATTGGTGTGCTGACATCATTTCACCCACTCTTAATAATCCCACAAGTCCGGTATACGTTTTATTAGTATCACTACTTTCATATTTCATACAATTACTAATGGTTGTCGTCTCAAGTTCACTTGCTGTATTTTTACATATTGTTGCTTTATAATTCGTACTACTTGGATATGGTCCTAAATAGTATGTTCCATTTACTAGCAGGTTCTTATTACTTGCAGAAATAGTTTCTAACCATCCATTTGCATCAGTCAAATATTTATCCCAGTAGCTTGTATCTGTTGATGATGTATTAAAATATACATCACTTCCAAAATTTCCTAATGTTGTATCGGAGGTATTGGAACTATTTGGGTTACTTATATAATTTGTGTTTACTATTTTAGTTGTGTTATTTTCTATTCCTACAATTCGATATAATTCATTATTAAATTTAACATATTCACCACTTATTCTAGTATTTAGAAGTTCATTAGTCTTGCCTTCTTCTTTATCTCCTACAATATGAAATGGTGATAGTCTTGTTCCATCATAATTTTCGACATCAAAAACGACACCGGATTTCAGATAAATAGATGGGCGAACACTGCCAGCTTCCGAATAAAAGAAATCAGAACCAGGATTACCATTGTAAATAACATAATGTACATTGTCGGAAGCATATGGTGCTATTAACCACCAATATTGACCGATATTCAAATAGCCTGAACTCGTTCCGCTTTTTACATACTCAAAAGCATTTAACAAACCTACAGTTTTTGTTATTGTGGTTGAACCCGTTAATAAATATGGATCGGTATAAACGTTTGTTTCTGTTACATTCCATTCACCATTTTGAACAACAATATTTTCGTTATTATATAGTGTTGGTAAAAATTCCTCACTTAACCATTGATCCATCCATGAGCCATCAAAGGTTGCACTACTTCCATAGTATATTGATGTCATAGGATTTTCCGTAACTAACTTTATCATGCCATTAGGATAAATGGCTACTATTCGCCATAGTTTTCCGGAATACCATATATAATTTTTTAAACAACTTTCATCATTACCAGTATAATAAATAACATCCGCATCAATCTCGCCATAAAATGATGATTTATTTGGTGCTGTTGTTGTACATGTTGTTTGATTTGATATATTTTCTAAAAAATACTCACTTGTAGTCAATACCCATTTTGCTTTTAATGTATGATTAGTTGTCTCAGAAACAATAGTACTTTCAACGATATAATTTTCATCATTGTCATTTATTTTCCATCCAAGGAAGACTCTGTCTTGATTTACAGGTTTTGGTAGACTTCCATATTCCTTATTTTTTTCTACATATTTAGATAATCCTGCCCCTCTTCCATCATCTAAATTAAATGATACTTTAATGTATTTAGAACTATCTGCATTAATGGCATATAAATAAACCCCATAGCCAAAGTTTCCTCCTGAATTCTCACTATATGATTCGTCTATCCATGCACGTAAACGATATTTTTTTATTGTCGTTTTACTAGTACCATCAAGATTTCCGCTAACAATATTTTGATATATTCCTTTACCATTATTTACCATTGAGTCAAATAATTCTGTATATAATAGTGGTGGTGTTAAAGGTGTTTCATTATTATTATCTACTTCAGTTAAATAGTATTTAATATATTTACTATCAATACTATTACCACTATTAGGTACTATCTCAAGTTCATAAAGAATTGATTCCGTATCTGCTGTTCCAGTAACAGTAAACTCTAAATAATTAGGATTAGTTTTTCCAATAGAATCTCCCATTACTTGACTAGATACTGTACTTGAATTATTATTCTCGTTTGTAAAATCAATACTTATATCCCCAGATTTTAAATCAATATTTGCTACTTCTTTATTATATACAAAGTATGAATAACTTACACTAACAAAAAGAATAATAAAAACAAATAAACTTAATATTGAAAAAACGAACTTTTTACCAAACATATATTATCACTTACCTTACTTTATAATAATATCATATTTTATTTATTACTTCAATATTTTTTTATCTTTATAAATTTTTATATATATTAATTATATAAAAATAGGAAAATACTTAGTATCTTCCCATTTCTTTTTATTATTTTAAAGTGCTTTCTTTTCTACATTAATATTTTAACTTATCCAATTACATATGGATCATTAATAAATCCACTACCACTAGTAATTTTTGTTTCAGACTTTAGATGAAGTGTTGGTCGAACGGCATTCTCAATTGAATTAGGCTGATAAGATCCAATATAACCACCACTAATCACACTATGTATACTATCCACATTGGAAATATTATTAAGTGTTATTAACCACATACTTTTATAGGTGGTTGAGCTGCTGACGTGTGTTAATAATGATTGGTGTGATGCCATCATTTCTCCCGCATGCAATAGTCCTACAAGTCCAGTATACGTTTTATTGGCATCTGATATTTTTACGCAATCTTTAGTAGATACCATATCATCATACGTTGCACAAATGGCTCTTTTATAACTATTATTATCAAGATAGTATCCTTGATAATACGTTCCTGGAACTAAAAGACTTGTGTCATTTAAAGTACTTAACCATCCATTTGCATCAGTTAAATAATAATCCCAAAATGAATTATTGGCTGATTTTGTACCATAGTATAAGTCACTACCAAAATATCCTAAATATTTATTGGTATTCGTACTATTAGGATTTTGTATATAATCCGTTTTAACAATTTTTGTTGTATTATTTTCTACCCCTACAATTCGATATAATTCATTATTAAATTTTACAAATTCACCACTTATTCTGGTATTTAGAAGTTCATTAGTCTTGCCTTCTTCTGCGTCACCCACTATGTGAAATGGTGATAGCCTTGTTCCATCATAACTTTCGGTATCAAAAATAACGTTAGTCTTAATGACGATAGATGGACGAACACCACTCGCACCAGATAGTGTTGGATTGTGATCGTTATAACCTTCTTCTGTTATACGATATACACGAGATGAATTATATGGAGTCATTAACCACCAATATTGACCAATATTTAAATAACCTGCACTACTTCCACTTTTTATATATTCAAAATCATTCAAAAGACCTACTCTTTCCGTTACAGTATCATTTGCTACTCTTTCTAGATATGGATCTGTAGTAAGGGTGGTTTCCTTAACATTCCATTCAGCATTTTGAACAATAATGTTTTCATTATTATATAATGTTGGTAAAAATTCTTGCGATAGCCATTGATCCATCCATGAACCATTAAAGTTTATTGTACTACCAAAATGTATTGTTGTCATTGGGTTTTCTGTTACTAATTTTATCATACCATTAGGGTAAATCGCTACTATTCGCCATAATTTTCCTGAATACCAAACATAATTCTTTAAACAACTTTCATCATTACCGGTATAATAAATGACATCAGCATCAATTTCTCCATAAAATGATGATTTATTTGGTTCTGTTGAAATACATGCTGCTTGTGTTTCGCTTCTTTCTTGTAAGAATTCACCTGCAGTCAATGACCATATTGCTTTTAGTGTATGATTAGTTGTCTCTGAGGTAACATTACTTTCCATGATATAATTTGCATCATTGTCATTTATTTTCCATCCAAGGAAGATTCTTTCTTGATTTACAAGTTTTGGAAGACTTCCATATTCCTTATTCTTCTCTACATATTTAGATAACCCTGTACTTCTTCCATCATTTAAATTAAATGATACTTTAATATATTTAGAACTATCTACATTAAATGCATATAAATATACGCCATAACCAAAGTTTCCTCCTGTTTTATTAGTGTATGTTTCGTCTATCCAAGCACGTAAACGATATTTTTTTATTGTCGTTTTACTAGTACCATCTTGATTACCACTAACAATATTTTGATATATTCCTTTACCATTATTTACCATTGAGTCATAAAGTTCCGTATATAATAGTGGTGCTGTTAAAGGTGTTTCATTATTATTATCTACTTCAGTTAAATAGTATTTAATATTTTTACTATCAATACTATTGTCACTATTAGGTACTATTTCAAGTTCATATAAAATTGATTCTGTATCCGCTGTTCCTGTAACAGTAAACTCTAAATAATTAGGACTATTTATTCCAGTAGAATCTCCCATGATTTGGCTAGATACTGTACTTGAATTATTATTCTCATTTGTAAAATCAATATTTATATCCCCAGATTGCAAATCAATATTAACGACTTCTTTATTATATACAAAATATGAATAACTCACGCTAACAAAAAGAATAATAAAAACAAATAAACTTAATATTGAAAAAATAAACTTTTTACTAATCATATATTATCACTTACCTTACTTTATAATGATATCATATTTTATTTATTACTTCAATATTTTTTATTATTATATTTACTATTCTTAACATCAATATTTTGATTACTTGGTCCACTTATACACTTTCCATCTAATGTAAATCTTGAACCATGACATGGACAATCCCATGTTTCTTCTACTTCATTTAATAATAATTTACACTTTAAATGAGGACATTTTGTTAATACTTTATTATCTTTATAAAAATAGATATTATCTTTTTCAATAACTTTATCTTGTTTTTTACTATAACTTTTAACAAATCCATTGATATTTTTATAAATATTAGTTATATTACCAATTATCTGATCTACATTAATTCTTTTTGGATCAAATAAGTTTATATATTCATTATCATTTTTTAAAATAATATCTTTTATAATACTTCCAGACAATACACTAGATGCGAGTCCCCAAGTATTATATCCTGTTGCAATAATCATTCTTTCTTTTATTTCTCCAATATAAGGCATACTATCATTTGTCATAACATCACTATTACTCCATAAATATTCTGGTATTAACTTAATATCTTTTAGTTTCTTTTGTAATTCAATAAAATTCTTCTTATCATCTAAATCATTATTAATTAAATGACTATTACTTAAGTAAATTAAATAATCATTATAAGTTCTAATTGATATAAAGGGATTGGAATAACTTATTAAAGATATATTATTTTGATTACTAATTGTTGCACTAAGATATGATTTTTCAAGATATGCTTTAATAGGAAACATAAATGGTAAAAGAAAATAAGGATAATGAGAAGCAATAATAACATATTTACATTTAATAACATAATTATCAGTATAACAATAGTAATAATTACCTTTTTCTACAATTTTCTTAATACTAGTATTTTCATAAATATTCTTTTTATCTTTAATTAAACCATAAACAAATTTAATTGGATGAAAAAGATAAGTATTATCAATACTTATTTCATCTTTTTCTTTAACTAAATTATTACTAGTATGTAATACATTAATATCATTTTTTATTAAAAAATCTTCTAATTCTTTTAATTTCTTTACTTCACTTCTATTATTAGTATAAACACTACTTTTTACCTTAACTAAATCACAATTAATTTTTTCTTTTTTAATAATCTCAGTAACTAAATTAATGGCTTCTATTTGAGATTTTAAATATTTACTCGCAACTTCTTCTCCTTCATTATCTAATATTTTATTTAATAAATCATTTTGTAAAAAAGAAAGTTTTCCTGTACTATTACTTGTTACTCCCATACCTATTTTATTTTGTTCCACAAGCATAACTTTGTATTTAGTTTTAGACAAAAAATAATAATTACTGCACCCTGTTATACCTCCACCAATTATCAAAACATCTGTTTCTTGATTACTGTCTAATGTTGGTAAAGAAATCATATCAATCGTATCTTTCCAAATACTTATATTTTTCATTTATTTCACCTAATTATATTATTTATATAATAATTAATTTCTATGCAAAAAAACTATAAAATTCTTAATAATATATAATATAATTATTTATTTAGTTATTATAATTTACTTTTTTTCATACTATTTATTCTTATGTATCTTTTTTATATCCATAACTAAATCATTTGTTTTATTTTTACATTTAAGAAGATAGTCATCATCATCTTGTATATATTCTTTAATTTTATCAATATTGGTTCCTTGAACTAATAACTGATAGTAATCAATTATTCTTCCAAATTCAAAAGACAATTCATGTTGTATATCACCTAGGTAATCACATACTTTAACTTTTTTACTCAAATCAATAATATCTTCTTCTGTTAATTTGTTTTCTAATAACTTATTTTTATACATCTTAATTTCACTAAATAAACTAATTAAATCATTAATATTCATTATCCCTCCATATTATACATTTAATTATATTATTTAAAGTAAATAAAAAGAACAAGATATTACTCTTGTTCCAAATTAGTCCCACCCCATTCTACAGCCACAAACCCATTTCTTTTAAAGGTATCTAACTTTTGTTCTTTAATATTTACTTTCGTATTAACTTTCTTAACTCTCATAAATAGTCTTAATAAACTATCTGGTTTAGGTTCAATATACAAATGATTATATGACTCACGTTCATCAGTTAATTCAAAATAAATCAAGTTTTTTTCATTTTTTTCTAATATTGGTAACCAATACATAATAAATTCATTAGCTTCTCTTCTTGTTAAGCCTATTATATCTAATTTTTCTTCAAGAAACATTAAAGCATTATCTTTTTCAACATAGAATCCTTCAGAAAAATCATTAATCTTGGAATTATTATTTTCACCTTCCCAATATAGTCCATAATAATATTTACCATCATTATCATATAAACTTCCATCAGGATAGGCTGTTACTTCCCATTTATCTATATATTTTGGATATGTTGTTGTTAAATATTCGGGGTATTCAAAGGATACTCTTACTTTTTCCCTCTTTTCTGGATATAAATACAATACTGGTTTATAATCCATTACTTCTTCATTTTTCTTCCATTCAGCATATAGAGTAATATTCTCACACACAAGCTTGGTTTCACTGCTTATTATCACATCATTTCTATCACGCCATGATACAAATTCATATCCATCTCTTTTAGGAACAGGAAAGTTGATTTGATCACCACATTTAACTACTTGATTTGGAATACTTTCACCACCCTTTGAATCAAAAGTTACTGTCATCGTATTATCATCAATTTTTTTCCATTCAGCAAAAAGAGTAATATTCTCACACACAAGCTTAGTTTCACTACTTATTATTATATCATTTCTATCGCGCCATGATACAAATTCATATCCATCTCTTTTAGGAACAGGAAAATTGATTTCATCACCACATTTAACTACTTGTTTTGGAATACTTTCACCACCTTTAGAATCAAAAGTTACTGTCATTTTCTCATTATCCCATTTAGCAGTAAGAACGGTAGTTTTTTCAAATTTATAGTTACTATCTATCTTGGTATCATCAATATACCATCCCAAAAAATTATAGCCCTCTCTTTCTAATGTTGGTAAATCAATACTTTCTCCTTTTTTTATTTCAATATTAGATAATGTTTTCTCCATATTAGTATTAAAAGCTACTGTAATTTTAGTATTTCTAAAAAACAAGAAATAACTTCCTCCTATAATAATTAATAAAATAATAATAATTAATAAATATTTATAAATACTTTTCATACAACACCTCTATTACAGTTTAATTATAATATAATAATTTATCTAAAACAACACTTTTATTATCTAATTTTCTTATTTGACAGAAAAAGACACATATTTCTATGCATCTAACTTTTCCATTAATTTAGTATTAGCAATACTTGGATTAATTTTACCTTTTCCTTCTTTCATCACAAGTCCCATCAAGGCTTTAGCACTTCTTGTATTACCAGACTTGTAATCATTAACAATTTTTTCATTTTCACTTATTACTTTATCTATAATAGAATCAATTAAATTATCATCATTTACAAGATTAAGTCCTTTTTCATCAAGTATTTTATCAATACTCTTATCTGTTTCCATCAAGTCATCAAGTATTTCTTTAAAGATTTTATTAGTAATATCACCTTTATCTAATTTAAGAACTAATTCTCTAAACTTCTTGTCTTCTAACATGGTTTCTTCGATTTTCTTATTATTTTTATTTAAATAAGCGGAAATATCACCCAATAATAAATTTGATGCAATAACTAAATTACAATCAAGAAACTTTTCTAAATAATCCGAGATTTCTTTATTAGCGATAATCTTTTCAATATTAATTGGTAATATACCACTTTTTTCATAATCTATTCTTCTCTCATCAGGCATTCTTTTTAAAGAAGATAAACTATTATTTATAAATTCATCAGTTAAATGAACAAATGGAATATCTGGTTCCGGAAAATAACGATAGTCATTTCCAGTTTCTTTAACACGCATTAAAATCGTTTCACGTTTTTTATCATCAAAACGACGAGTTTCTTCATGTAAAACGTCACCTTTTTCTAATATTTCTTCTTGGCGTTTTGCTTCAAACTTAATGGCTTCACCTACATTACTTATGGAACCAATATTTTTAACTTCAATTTTCGTTCCAAATTCTTCTGTTTTGGAAATAGAAACATTGGTATCACACCTCATACTTCCTTCTTCTATTTTACAATCTGATACATCAGCATATAATAATAGTTCACGAAGTTTTTCAAGATACTTTACTGCTTCCTCTTCACTATGCATACATGGTTTCGTAACAATTTCAATTAAAGGAACACCAGCACGATTAAAATCTAATAAACTATTTTTTTCACTATGAACACTTTTACAAGTATCCTCTTCAATATGCATTTCAAGTATTTCAATTTTTTTCTTCTCACCATTTATTTCAATTTCAACATAACCTTCTCTTCCAATAGGAGTTTCATTTTGAGTAATTTGAAAATTCTTAGGATTATCAGCATAAAAATAATTTTTACGATCAAAATGCATATCACGAGTTATTTTAAGATTTAAGACTTTACATGCACGAATAGCATATTCTAATACTTCTTTATTTAATAAAGGAAGAGTTCCAGGGTATCCAAAGTCAATAACGTTAGCATTCATATTTGCCATACTACCATAATTATTTAAACTTGGAGAGAAGATTTTTTCTTTCGTTTTAAGTTCACAGTGTACTTCAATACCAATTGTCTTCTTATAACTCATTTCTTACACCTCCAAAGTCTTCATCAATATTTTTTTCAATAAAACTTGCAAGTTGATAAATCGTTGCTTCATCACGTAAATTACCAATTATTTGAAGTCCTATTGGTAAATGTTCATGATTAAATCCCACTGGCATCGAAAGTGATGGAAAACCTCCCATATTAGCATGCATAACTAAAATATCATCCATAAAACTCTTTAATGGATTATCACCATTCTCACCTAAGTTATAAGCACATCTGGCTGTTGTTGGTCCAATAATTAAATCATATTTATCAAACACTTTAAAGAAATTCTTTTGTAAATCATCACGTATTTCTAGAGCCTTATTATAATATATCTTAGCATTCTCACCACTTAATAAATAACTACCTACCATAATTCTTCTTTTAACTTCATTACCAAAGCCAAATCTTCTTGTTTTAGAATATAAATCATCTAAACTACTTGGTTCATCGTAACTATAACCATATCGAACACCATCAAATCTTGCTAAATTACTACTTGCTTCACCCATGGCAATAATTTGATATAAAGTTACTGTTTTATCAATATGTTTAATATCAACAATATCTACTAAAACACCATTATCTTCTAGTAATTTTTTAATATCCATTACTTTATTTTTAATTTCACTATCAACAATATCACTTATGAAATATGATGGAATTGCGACTTTAAAATTTTTAATACTTTCCCCTATTTTTCTTGTAAAATCTTCATTAGTAGCAAAACTTGTTAAATCACGATTATCAAGAGCAGATATACCATTTAATAACAATGCATTTTCATAAACATTTCTGGTCATTGGTCCTATTTGATCAAGACTTGAAGCAAAAGCCACTAATCCATAACGTGATACTCTTCCATAAGTTGGTTTCATTCCAACTATTCCTGTAAAACTAGATGGTTGTCTGACACTTCCTCCTGTATCAGAGCCTAAAGCCAGTGGTACTAACCCACCACTAACAGAAGCTGCAGAACCACCTGAGGAACCTCCCGTTACTTTATCTTTATTCCAAGGATTATGAGGAGCCCCATAGTAACTTGTTTCTGATGTGCTTCCCATAGCAAATTCATCCATATTCGTTTTACCAATAATAATCATATTATGATTCTTTACTAAATCAATACATCCAGCATCATAAATAGATACAAAATTATCTAACATACGTGATGCACAAGTACATTTCATATCTTTTACCATAATATTATCTTTAATAGCAATTGGTATTCCAAATAATAAGTCATCAGGTACTTCCATTTTTTCTAATTCAGAAACTCTCTTTAATGCCCCTTCTTTATCTAAAGTAATAAAAGCATTTAAATCACTCTTTTCAATTCTTTCAAAGCATTCATTTACAAGAATCGTTGGTGTAATCTTTTTTTCTTTTAATAACTCATGGATTTCTTTAATACTTAAATCAATATACTTACTCATTAACCATCACCGGAACTTCCACAAAGTTTCCTTTCTTTTTAGGTACATTCAAAAGTAGATTATCTTTATCTACTGAAACACTTTTTCTTTCTAAATCAAATTCCTTATTACATGGTGAAATCATCCTATCATCATCAAAATCATTTAAATCTTTTATTTTATCAATCTCATCAAATAATACCTTTAAATCCTTTTGATATTTAAGAAGTTCTTCATCAGTTATTTCAATTCTTGCTAAATGTGCAACATGTAATACTTCTTCTTTTGTTAACATAATATCCCTCGTTTCTATATTATTATATAATAAAAAGTAACTTTCTTAAAGACTAAAGTTGTTTTTTGTTAAACCTTTTTTAAAATGTCCCATTTTGATTTTTTAGAAATGTCCCATTTTAATGTATAATACATCTCGAAGAAATGAGGTGTATTTTTTTTGA
>CADCJQ010000029.1 GCA_902801795.1 uncultured Erysipelotrichaceae bacterium | reverse complement strand
TGTGTGCTGTATAATCTGCGTTAACGTCACTATCACTTATAATAACTTTATCAGATAACCACATTCTTAATTTATATGTTCTTTCTACTTTTTCATTAGTTCCATGAAGTACAGTATCTACCCATATTCTTCTTCCATCAATACTTGGAAAACTAACAGCATCTAAAAGATACGTTTCTTCATTATTATCCCCTACTTCTATTAAATCAAAAACTAAATCTTTAGGATTAAATCTTACATAAGGAGATTCTTTTTCATCACCATTTTTTAACATTATTTCATAATGAATATTATCACTAGATAATGTATTCTTTCCACTTACAGAAAATGTTAATATATTATCATTTCTTGCTCTTGCTTCTTCTATGGTTGATGGATAAATATTATTTAACGAAAAACCATCTGTTTCATTATCTAATACTAAATAAAGATTACCTGCAATAACTTTTTGATTACTACCTTCCTGGTAATAATTAAACCATGCAAAACTTATTCCTATTAGTGCTATTACTAAACATAATCCTATAATCGTGACAATTTTCTTTTTCATAACTTTTCTCCATCCTGTAATTCTATATCATTTATTTATAATAAAATGATATCACATATAAAAAAATAATTCAATATTTAAAAAACAACTATTCACTAGTTGTTTCATTATTAAAATAACTTAAGATACTATTTTTTAATGCTTTTACATAACTATCTTTTTTATTACGAACTAAAGACAAATCATCATTTTGTGAAATATAAGCAAGTTCACATAAGTAAGCTTCTACTCCTTGATTATAATCACGATAAGGATTTTCTTTATAACGTGGATTTCTTCCATCTGAGAAGGCTCCTGTCATAATACCACCTGTTTCACGTATAAAGTAATAATATGTTGTATGATCATTAATAACATATGGTTCATAATTCTTCTTTTTAGCATCGTTTGTTAAACTTTGGATATCACTTTTAGAATAGACTCTCATATAAACACCATCAATTATTTTATTTTCAGAATTATTAGAGTATTTTGTTCCTACTTCATTAACAATATTATCCGCGATTAATTTAGCATAATCATTACTACTATTGTAGGCTCTATATATCTCAACACCCTTTTGATAGGAATTACCAGAACTATTTAAGTGAATTGATAGCATTAATTTAGCTTTTGTTTCATAAGGAATTCCAGTTCTTGAACCAACACCATAATGGTCGATATTAGTATCCGTTTCTCTTGTTAATTTAACTTTAAGACCGGCTTTGGTTAATTCATCATATAAGGCTTTAGAATAATCTAATGTAAAAGTTGATTCATGATAACTTCCATTACCAGCTCCAGTATCTACTCCTCCATGACCAGGATCAATTACGATATCATAAACATCACTAGGTAGTTTTTCTTCTTTTATAGTAATTGTCCAATATTTTATATTATTGAAGACATTTTCTTTAAAACTAATTTTATTGTTTTTACCATTTTTCGTAATTGTATAATATGTATTATCATGATACTTAGTAGTATTTATTAAATTATAATATTCATTAGTATCTTTATTTTTTAGTAAAAGCAGATATTCACTTATTTTTAATGTTTCTAAATCAAGTCCTTCATTAATTTTCGTTGCTAGACTAAAGTTCCCATTATCAACTTTAGTGTCAATAGTGACTTCTTCATCATTGTTTTTAAGAACAACTACATAATTACCTTCATTAGGTAGATTTCCTTTTAAATTTAACCATTTACCATAAATAGTAAAATCACTAACATTGACTTTGTTTTCTTTAATAGTATTTAGTAAATCTTCATAAATAAATTTATCTGGTTCTTTCATTTCTTCTTTGTTTATCATATTTTTGATAGGATTATATAATATAATTCCTAAAACAATTAATATCATTAACATAAATAGTTTTTTCATTCAGTAACCTCCTTCATTATTTCATAAAATCTATCTGGAGCATCTACTTCAAATTCTAAATATTTATCATCTCTTGGATTATGAAAGGCAATTTTTCTTGAATGTAATAATTGTCCAAATTCTTTATCAATAATTTCTTTACCATATAAAGGATCATTAACAATTGGATAACCTATATAACTCATATGTACTCTTATTTGATGAGTTCTACCTGTTTCTAGATAACATTCAATTAAAGTATGATGTTTAAATCTTTCTAATACTTTAAAATGGGTAATAGCATTTTTACTATTAATATCTGTAACCATCATTTTTTCTCGATATTTATTATCTCTTCCAATTGGAGCATCAATAGTTCCTGTTTCGTGATTAATTACACCAGATACTAAGGCTAAATATGTTCTTTTAACATCCTTGTTTTTAATCATTTTTGATAATTTTTCATGAGTTTCATCATTTTTGGCAACTAACATTAAACCACTGGTATCTTTATCAAGACGATGTACTATACCAGGTCTTATATCATTATTTGATAACTCATATTTACCTAATAAAGCATTAACTAAGGTATTTTCATAATTACCTGGAGCTGGATGAACAACCATGCCACTAGGTTTATTAATAATCAATAAATCATTATTTTCATAAACAATATCAAGAGGAATATCTTGAGATTTAACATGAATTGTAAAATCTAATTCATCATCAACAATTATTTCATCATTTTCTTCTACTAAATAACTATTACTAACGATTTTATTGTTAACTTTAATTTTCTCTTGTTTCATTAATTTTTGAACTTTACTACGTGATATATCTAGTTTATTTGCTAAATAAATATCAAGTCTTATATTACTTTCTTCCGCGACTAACTTTTTCATAATGCTCCTTTCTGATACTTACAATGATTAATAAAATAATTCCAATTACTATAAAAGTATCTGCTAAATTAAAAATAGGATAATTATAACCAAAGATTTTAAAATCTAAAAAATCGATAACGGAAGCATAAACTATTCGATCAAATAAATTACCAATAATTCCTCCAATAATCATCCCATAAATAAAGTTTTCTGTTTTAGATAATTCTTCTTTATTCATATATTTATTAATTAGAAATAGGACAATAACTGTTACAATTAATAAAAGAAGTCTTTGGTCTTTTAAAATACTCCATGCTGCTCCATTATTCCTGGTATATGTTAAATAAAAGAAATTTTTAATAACTAAAATACTTTCATTTAAACTTAAAAAATGTATAACAATTTGTTTACTAATAAAATCAATTATAAAGAAAAAAAATGCTATAATATAAGGTTTCTTTTTCACTTTATCACCTATTTAATTATAACATTTTTTTGATTTTTTACAAGTCTTTACTTATGAATAATCACTGGGGTTTTTACCTTAACTAATTTATAGAATTTCTCCATTGGAATAATATGCATTCTAATACATCCATGAGAACCATTCTTTTTATAAATACTTCCCCCAAAATTACCTTTTAATTTCTCATAATCGTGAAAACCATAATTATTATCATATTGTTTCCAATAATTGACTAATGTCTCATAGTCTTCTCCTCTTAAAATACGTTCCGTATCTTCATATTGAACAAAATATTTTCCAATATTCGTTGGAGTTTTAGGATGTCCTGTAACAACATTTGTTTGAAAAATAATACTATTATCTTGATAAATATATAGTTTTTGATCACTTATATCTACATCTACAACCATTCCTTTTAAAGAAGTAACATTATTTTTATCAATATATCCTTCTTGATCATTAGTTCTAATAAGATAGAAGTTACCTTCATCAGATAATACCTCCCCTGTTTCAAATTCTTCAATATAACCACTAATACCAGAATTAATATCAGCTCTATTAAAAAGAAAGGTATCATTTCTAACATAAACAAGTTTTATAAAATCAGCTGTAACTACATCTTTTTCTTCAATTACAGCATGAGATTTAACAACATAAGCTTCAGTTCCATAATAATCAATTACATAAAAGTTTTTTTCTTCTCTAATAAATGGATAATAATCTCCTTTATATAAAATATTATATTTTTCACTATTAGTAGATGCTCTACTTCTTATATTTACTTCATCTAGAGTAGTCACCATTTTTATTTTTTCATTTACATTAACATCAGTTAAATATTTTCCTTCAATAAAACCTAATTTATTATGATAATTTACTAAATACCAATCATTAGATGTATAAGCAATTACTTCTAATTTAGTATTACAAGGTATTTTAGAAACAATATTAGATTCATTAAAACAATCTAAATGCATTTTAGCATCACTATTAGTTAGCAATATTTTTCTTGTTTCATAAAAATCAGTATCACAATAGATATTTTCATTACTAATATCTTTGATAAATTCATTCTTAACAAAACCAAGTCGTCCATCATACTCCACTAAACTCCATCCATTATCACATGAAAAAATTCTTTTAGCAGTAACATTTTCTTTTAGTCTTCCTAGTAATTCGCTATCAATATTATTATTAACTCTTATATTTACTTTAACTTTAGCTGTTATTTTATCTCCTTCAGTTTTTATTTCAGCGGATACATGAGGAAGATGACTAAGGCTTATTAAACCTGCTGTTAAAAGAGATAAAACTTTCTTCTTATTAATTTTTATCATGATCAAAATTACGGTGTGTCTTTAATCTAAAGCATCTTGCACAAGCGACAGTGTATGTAACTTTACCTTCACCATCAATAGCCACACTTTCTCCTTCAGTTTGAACTTTACCATCTATCATACGAATGTTAAACATGGCTTTATGACCACATTCACATATTGTTTTAATTTCGGTTAATTCATGGGCAATATCCAAAAGTCTTCGAGATCCAGGGAAACTTTTACCTTGAAAATCGGTCCTTAACCCAAAACACATTACTGGTATTTTTAAATCTATTACAACGTCCATCAACTGATTTACTTGTCTTTCTGATAAAAACTGGGCTTCGTCAACAATTAATAAATCAACATTAGTATATTTTTCAACAATAACATCATAAATATTAGCTTTTGGTTCAATTAAGAAATCAACTTTTCTTTTCGCTCCTATTCTGGATACAATATAATCATTTCCTTTAGTATCTATTTTAGGTTTCATAATAACAGGATGCATTCCTTGTTCTTCATAATTATAGGCACATTGTAGTATTCTTGTAGTTTTACCACTATTCATAGCCCCATAAAAAAAGTATAATTTTGTCATAATTCGCCTTCCTACATGTTATTATATCAAAAAAAGAAGATATTGCCTATCTTCTTGACATAAATATTCTTATAATACAATTGCAATTAAATTATTACTTCCACGATTAACTATCTTTGATAAAGTTTGTTGTAATTTAAATCTTACATTATCGGGCATTAAACTTATTTTAGATTGAATACCTTCTTGAACGATGTTATCCAAACTTCTTCCAAAAATCTCACTTTTCCATATACTACTTGGATCCGTTTCATAATCTTTCATTAAATAATTTATTAATTCTTTACTTTGAAGTTCTGTTCCAATAATTGGTTCAAAGGTTGAGTTAACATCTACTCTTATCATATGGATAGATGGTGCGGTTGCTTTTAATTTAACTCCAAAACGACTTCCTTGTTTGGTAATTTCTGGTGTATCTAATTTCATATCATAAATTGTTGGTGAAGCTACTCCATAACCTGTTTGTTTAACCATTTTTAAAGCATATTTAATCTGATCATATTCGTTTTTGGCAGTATTATATTCTTGAAATAATTTTAAAACATCTTTTTTGTTCGTAATATCAATATTAATTATTTCATTAAGGGTTTTATTATATAATTCATCAGGTGCATCCAGGGTAACAATAACCTCTCCAGTTGCCGGATCAACATTTGATAAATAAGCTTTCTCTATTTCATCAATATCATTAAAGGTACTTGTTATATTATCAATATCACGTAGTTTATCAATTTCATGAACACTTTCTTTGATTTTATCAATATAAAGTTTCTTAAGTGGATGACTAGATTCTAAAACACTTATCCAATCTGGTATTTTAACTTTTACTTCAATAATTGGAAATTCATATAAAGCTTCTCTTAAAATATCCGACATATCTTTTTCATTCATATTTAAAACATTAATTGGTAAAACAATAACATCATACTTTTCACTTATTTCTCTTTGTAAAGCAATGGTTTCCGGATTATTAGGATGACTTGTATTTAAAACAACAATGAAGGGTTTATTAATTTCTTTTAATTCATTAATTACTCTATCTTCGGCTTCTAAATAATCATTTCTTTGAAATTCTCCAAAACTACCATCTGAAGTTACAACAATTCCAATTGTCGCATGTTCTTTAATAACTTTTTCTGTACCAATACTGGCTGCTTCTGAAAACGCAATCGGGTCATTATACCATGGTGTATGTACCATTCGATCACCATTTTCATCTTTAACCCCCAAGGCTTCGGGTATTACATATCCTACACAATCTATTAATTTAATATTGCAATCAAAGTCATCTATTTTAATTTTAGCAGCATTATTTGGAACAAACTTGGGTTCTGTTGTCATAACCATTTTCCCTTGAGCACTCTGTGGTATTTCATCAAGACAACGTTTCCTTTCATATTCATCATCAATATTAGGAACAATTAAAGTTTCAACCATCCTTTTAATAAAAGTACTTTTCCCTGTCCTAACAGCGCCAACAACTCCTAAATAAATATCTCCTTTAGTACGCATTGCAATATTTTTGATTATTTCTTTCTTATCCATAACATTCTCCATTCAATTAAATATATGAATAAAATATCTTATTATGAACAAAAAAATAGAAGTAATAAACTTCTATTAAAAAAATAATGTTCTTTTTTTTAAATTTAATTATTTATTTTTTTATATGCATTTTCTAATATTTCATATCGTATACCAATTATTTTTTTATAAAACTCTTTTCTTATATTACTAATACCTTGTGTATTATCTATAAAATTATTAATATCATTAATAGATATTCTTGGATATACTCTCAACATAGCATCACATACATCCTTATTTTTTAAATCTCTAATATATGATACATAATGAATTTTTTTACCATTTTCTTTTAAAACAGAATATGTATTTAAAGCTAAATTCTTTATTTCGTTTGCATCCATTTGTTCTATCTCATCATCTTCTAAAAGTGGATTAAGGCACGAACCACAATCATAAATAGTTGCAAAAGAAATTTTGCCTTCCTCATTAGTAACAAAACCCCAATTAGAATTATGTCTATCAGTATTACCGATTAAAAAATCAATAATAAACATATCATAAAATTTCTGCTTAATTTCTTGAAAATCAAATAAATTCTTGTTTTCCTCTAATGTACCTATAATATCTTTTAATTCTGTATCTATTTTTTTATCAGGATTAGTACTTAAAGCTAGACTATCAAACTCAAACAATTTTTTGTTAGAAAAAACAAAGTCTTTACATGCGCAAACAATTTTTTCTTTACCTTTATAAATATATTTTCCTAAAATTGTTTTTTGAACATCAAAACCACATATCTCAAAAATATGACTTCCAATATATTCAGAAAAAGCATTATTAATATAAGAAATAGTCTTATTTTTTTCTCTAATAGGATCTGGAAATTTAACTAAGTATCTCTCATCATTATAAATCAATGTTTTCTTTTTTTCACTGCCGCTATAAATATTAAATATTTCTTTGCAATTTGTAAAATCAATCATACATCCTCCTTTAAAATCAAGTCAACATCATTATATAATAAATTTGAATAGAATACTAGTATGAATTGTAATATTACAAAGAAAATTTTCTAATAAGATAATTGATAGTCACATAATAAAAATATTTTTTTTTATCTTATACATCAATTGTTTTCACAATATTATACATAAAGAAGAAATCTTTCTCTTTAAAATCACAAACAAAGTAATTAGGATTAATATTATTTAATAATTTAAAGAAACTAGAATAACTTTTATTAGATTCTAATAGTAAATGTGATGATTTAACTTTTAAAATACTTACTTCATCATGATATAAATCATTGATTACATGTTCACTACTTGTTTTACTATAAATCAAGTCTCTATGCATTTTAATATATAATTCATTATTTAATTCACATACTTTTATTCTATTAGTTATCTGTTTAAATATATTAAAACCATAATCAACTTCTTCAACATGCATATAATATATATTTTCTAATATTTTATATAAACTTGATGGATTATTCTTGTATAATTCTGCAATATCATCTTTAACATTAAATATATAATACATTCTCAAATTCTATCACCAAAAATAGTATAACAAATTTAATTTTCAGATTTTGTCGAAAGAAAGTATTTTTTTCTTATTTTTTCAGGATATTCCGTAACTAAGAAAATATCATCATTAAGAGATATCTCCTCATCAATATTATAACTATTAATTATCTTGAATTCATTATCTGAAAGAATAATTCCTATTTCATTAAGATTACTTTCCTTTAACTTATTAATAATATCGTTATTTTCACTCATAAAATAATATTGATAAGAATACTTTAGTAATAAATCATATAGTTTATTTAGTAAGATATCTATTTTTTCTGAATCATATAATTCTAAAATAATTATTTTTTCATTATTATATTTTTGTAAAACCTCTTCTAGTGTTGGAATATAATATTTAAAGATATGTGAAGGAAACTTTATTTTTTTTAAATAATCATAATTACAAGAAACAACTTTTTTATTACTAAGACTAAATTTATTTAATTCTTCATCTTCGGCTAATACCAAAATATTATCTTTACTTATTCTAACATCTAATTTAATTCCATCAATATAATCAATATTTTTGGTTAACATGATAGCGTCAATCGTATCTTTACTATTACATGATACTATTCCACCATCACTAATAATTTTCATAAAATCACCATTTAATTTTATGATAAAAAAAAGAAACTATGCACGTGAGACATACTTTCCATCTTTACTACTTACAAGTACTTCTTCATCTTGTTCGATAAATAATGGTACTTTAATAACTTTACCTGTTTCAAGAGTAGCATCTTTCATCGCACTACTTGTTGTATTGCCTTTAACTGCAGGTTCTGTATGAACGACTTTAAGAGAGATTTTATCAGGTAAATTCATACCTAACATTTCTCCTTCATAGAACATAATATCTACTTCTAAGTTTTCCTTTAGTAAATCAGCATCATCACCAATTAAACTCTTTGGTAATTCAATTTGTTCATAATCACTCATATTCATAAAATAATAAGTATCATTCATTGAATACAAGAATTGCATTGCTTTCTTTTCAATTCTTGCAGCTTCTACTTTCGTTCCGGCATTAAAAGTATATTCTGCAATAGAACCTGTTCTTAAATTACGAAGTTTTGCTTTTACAATAGCAGCTCCTTTACCAGGTTTAACATGTTGGAATTCTAAAACCATGTAAATATTACCTTCATAGCTAATAGTCATTCCACTTTTAAATTCATTAACGTTAATCATTTAAATTCCTCTTTTCTCTTATTTCTTTTCTTTATGAACAGTATGTTTTTGACATCTTGAACAATATTTAGAAAGTTCTAAACGGTCAGTTGTATTTTTAATATTCTTTTCTACACGATAGTTTTCTTCATTACATTCAGTACAAACAAGAGTTTTTCTTTGTCTATTTAAAGCCTTAGCCATAAAGCACCTCCCTTTTTCTATTTAGTATTATATCAAAGATATATTTTTCGTGCAACACTTTTATTTTAGTTTTTACTAAGATTTTTATCATTTAAAGTGATTTTTTTTGAATTTTACGATAAAAAAAGAAACTATATCATAATATAGTCCTTTTATAATACCTATTTTTTATTAGAATTAATAATATTCTGTACTTCCGGTAAAGAAAGATTAACTGATTTAGTAATTACATCTAATGAAACACCATTATTAAAAAAATTAATAATCATTTTACGTTCTTTATCTTTTTTTCAATCTTCATAAAAAGTGATACCCGATAATTTGTCTTCTAATGTTTCATTCCAAATAGTCATACAATACTTCTTACTCATTGAAAGACGTTCTATTTCCTTACAATAATGTGAAAGTTCTTTAATATTCTTTCCAACATCTTGAATTTCTTAAAGTTTATTAATCGTGAATAGTTTCCATAAAAAGTCTTTCATCTTTACTCCATTATACATCATTTTATCAAAAAATGATAAATTAACATTTTTTACTGTAATAATAGAATTTTCATGTTCTTTACCAATAATAGGATACGGATATTTAATTTCTGTTACACCAGGCATGTTTTTAGTTTTTCGTTGTCATTTGTAAACCAATTTAAATTAATTAAGATACCATGTTTTTTCGTATACTTGTTTCCAACTTCTACTTTATTTAGAAGAGCATGAAAAGTATAAAATAAGTTTCTTGTTTAATCACGTCCAGAATTATTATTGTTCATTTCAACTATTACAACATCATCACCAACGCTAACTATAAAATTTACTGTTTTACCTTTATCATAATGATTAAGTGGCCTTTTTATTCTGATTATTAAATAATGCATGAAAAGTACGATTATCCTTAATCTTAAGAATATCGCCTCCTTCTAATACTTTCTTTTGAATGTCAGACATTATTAAATCTTCATCAAGAAGAGTGTTTATAAACCTCACTTCATTGACATTATATACTAGCGCAAAGAGATATCAAACTATGTCGAAAACCATCGAAAGAATTATTTTTTTACATATTTCTTAATATCTTCTTAAATGAATATCCCTCATCTTCATCTATACTATCTAATTTTTCTTCTAAATATTTTATTTCATCTATTCTTGTATCAGATGGATTTTTTTTAATAGCATCATCAATTTTCAATTTTAATTCCATTAATTTATTAATTAATTCTGGATGATAATAATATATTTCATTATCATGTATCATATTATCATGACTAATTATTTCATTATACATCAATAGTATTTCTCGAATTTCTTTTTTCAATTCTTGTCGATCATGAGAATTAATTTCTTTTAAATCATCAATAAACTTACTAAGCATTTTAGTAATATCATACTTTAACTCTTCATCTAATCTTTCTTCTAATACTTTCGTTTCTTTTTTCTGTTCTTCTATTAACATTTGCTTTTCATTAATACTTTTAGTTAAACTATTTATAAGATTTTTCTTAGCTTTTTTATCATTAATATGACCTCTTAATCTTCTAGTACGATTTTTTATTTGTTCACAAAGAAAAGTTATTGGAAATATTACCCAATAAGCTTGAGGTAATAAAAAGCCATAAAGAACAAAAAGACCATTATCTAAAAGAGCGGCTGGTAAAATACTAGTGATTGCCATAACTATTCCTATCGCACAAAGTGTTATAAGCCAATACGCAAAATCTTCTGAATTAAGTTCAAAATTACCTTTATCTTTAAATGGATAAATATGTTTTTTTATAAAATCTTTCATATCACTTTTTGATACTTTAACATCATGAATTAAATTTCTAAAATATTTAAATAAATCAAACTTTATACTTTTCTTTAATTTATTAAGATAAACTATCTTAGCATCATTATCCATAACATCATTAATAATTAAATCACTATTACCATTTTGAATATCAATCATAGTTTGAATTTTTGAAAGTGATAATAACTTTCTTGTTAATGGTGATAAAATATTCTTTTTTAAATTATTCTTTTCTTCTTCATCCAACATTACTTCATAGTCATAATTATTATAGCGAATATAAAATTTATTTTCCTTATAGCAAACATCGTATTCATCGCTTTCAATATTATCTTCTAAAATTTGAAAGAACTTATCTATTGATAGTGTTTCTCCTGTACTAAATACTACAGTATTCCAATCTGTAAAATTAATTGTTAAATTATCCTTCATAAATCCCCCTAAATTAATTTCGTAACCTTCTCATCCTTTTCATAATATGTATCTAGAAAATATGAAAAGGTTCCTTTTAAATAATCTTCATATAGAGGACTTTCATTTAAAATGTCAACCTTTTTTAAATAGTCAAAATAAATAAATTGTGATGGGATAGCACACTCTATAACATTTTCTAAAAGATAGTCGTTACCTTTTCTTTTACCTTCTCGATTAGGATAATATCCAACACCTTGATATTCGTTAACTAAATCGTCTGGAATATCATAAGTACAAATACAATAATCTTTTGATAAATATGAATAAAATAAACTATCTTCTGCTAGATAAAAATGCATATAATATACATCTTTCTTATATTTATGATTATTAACGTGTAAATCTGGTTCTCTTTGACATCCTATTTTGTCAAAATAATGATGTTCGAATATCTTATTTATTTCCCTTTTAGAACAATAACGATATACTAGCATAAACCCTCCAAAATTGGCTCTTATTATACCATATATATCGTTATCTGTCAAAAATATACCTTAATACATATCATCACTAAATTGATTTTTTAAATGACGTTTTCTTATGAAAAACACACTACTAACAATAACTAACATGATAACCAAAGTTATTAATATATATTTTAAATAGTCAAACGAATTTTCTTTAATAACTTCATTATTGTTAATAATATAATTATCTTCTTTAACATTTCCGGCTTTATCACGTACTTTAATATTATATGTTCCATTACCGTTAACATAATAAATAGCATCTTTTTGATATTCTTGATTATTAAAAGAATATTCAAGTTCTTCTTTTGATGTTTCATTATCTTTAGCAGTTACGATAATTGCGTTATCACGATATTCTATTTTTTCTATTGTAGGAATATTATTATCAATATTATTTATTTCAATAACTTTCTTTTCTTCATTATTTAAACTATCTCTTACAGAAAGATAATATGTTCCATTTATAGTTACTTCATATTCTGTATGGTAATTATTTACATTATTAATACTTTGATACTTAGGATTATTTTGATTACCAATACTTATTTCTTTAATCCCACTATTATTAGAAATATTAATATCTAAAACAACTTTTTTGGTATATTCTGTTGTAGATAGTTTAACATCAATTACTGTTTTAGGAGTTTCTTTAACACTTCCTAAATCCTCTATTTTACCGGTATCAGGCCAAATTATTGTCGTATTTGGTATTACACTAGATGGTACAACACCATCTCTTATTCTTAATACCATAAAACGATGGTCTTTAATCATTTTTTGATTGATAAAGAAATCTAAATTAGTTATTCCCATTCCTAAGTTATATAAGCCCTCTCCTTTATATAAAGTATTATCATTACTATATAATCCAATATAACTAGGGGTTGCTTCTGCTACTTCATCGTTACCAAGATATATAGCAATATGATATGATACATCAATAATTAAATCCCCTGGTCTTAAAGTATTTTTAATTTTTAATAAATCTTGTCCTGTCATTCCTTCGTGATTGTTATCAGAAAGACCTACTGCTTTAAAATGAACACGATCATTTTCGTAATTACTTACCATATAAGGATTACCACCTAAATAATTACTATCTATTAAATCAATATTCAAAGTTTTTTTATAAACATAAGATGTAAAAGAAGCACAATCAAAAACCCATTTATTACTATTAATACTTATTTTTTCATGATAATCATAATCAATAAAACTAAGTTTATCGTGATATCCATAGGCTCTTGGAGGACCTTGTTTATAGGCAAGAATAGGCATTCCTTTATTATCAAGATGTTCTTTTGATAAACCTTTAATTATTAAGTTTCTTGCAAATTCGGCTACTTCTTTTTCTTGCGTATCTGTCATTTCAGCTAAAACGTTTATTTGAATAAAAATAATAAAAACAAATATAAAAAATAATTTCTTTCGCATATTACACCTACACTACTAATTATATTATTAAATAAAGAAAAGAGCAAGAAAAATCTTACTCTATACTTTCTAACATCTTTGTTATTCCTATTCCAAATCCCTTTTTAGGGTTATCAACAATCGTATGAGTTACTGCACCAATTATTTTACCATTTTGAATTATGGGACTTCCACTCATTCCTTTTACTATTCCACCAGTTTTATTAATTAAATCTTCATCAACTATTTTTATTAAAAAATTTTTTGTAGGATTTCTTTTATCAATAGAGAGGATTTCAATATCAAATACTTCTTTTTTATTATCATTAAGAACTGTTATTATTTCTGCTTTCCCTATTTCTACTTCATCAAGACTGGCAACTTGCATTACTTCTTCGTTACTTATATTTTTTGTTAAATTTCCAAATATTCCTGTTTCGCTATTTATATCAATATCTCCATAAATATCATGATAATTTATTTTAGCATTTTTTTCTCCAGGATTTCCAGAATCAGCTTTAGTAATACTAGTTATACTTGATCCTAAAATCAAACCATTTTTTATAGTAAAGTTTTGTCCTGTATTACTTTCAACTATTTCGTGTCCTAATGCGCCATATGTCATTGTATTAGGGTCAATATAAGTTAGTGTTCCAATACCAACAATTGAATCTTTGATAAATAATCCCGTTTTATAGGTACCATGACTATCTTTTGTTAACTTCATGTTAATAAAATTTAATTTATTATCTCGAAGATAACCAAATTTAACACTTAAATTTTCTTCATTACTATCTATTATATTAATTAAATCATTAACATTTTCAACAGCATAATCATTAATACTTATGATACGGTCACCTATTTTAAAGCCGGATTCTTCAGCAATATTTTTATTATCAACTTTGTAAAAGCCAACTACAAAGATTCCATCAGAAGATACCTTAATGCCAATGTTTTCTCCTCCAGGAATTAAATATTTGGAATAAGCAAAAGCATTAATGGGAATAATAATAAAAGATATTAAAAAGATAAGTAGTTTTCTTTTAAAATTCATCATAATCACTCCTTTTAAAATCAACTACATTATTATTATTAAATTATTTTTAAAAAAAATACTTGTAAAAAATTAGCAAAAAAAAGAAACTAGTCTAAACTAATTTCTATTTACTTTTATTTTTTTCAATATGTAATGGAATTACTTCTTCCACTATTTTACATCCTTTATCACCAACTAAGGTATAGCCAGGATACATCTCAAGTGAATAATAAACATTTCCATATTCATCAGTTATTTTTTCTGCCGGAACAGTTAAAACAACTTCTCTTACAGCATAAAACTTTCCATCACGATTTTCTAATGTATAACCTTGTGGTACAACAATATCATTATCATTAATAGAATCATTTGATACTTCAGTAATATCACTTGATACAATCTTTTTATGATTATCTTCATTTTTTAATGATACCTCACCAGCAGTAATTAATATTAAAGCTGTTCCTATTGATAATGCATTAATAATATTTTTTTTATTAAAATTAATTTTCATCTTTCCAATCCCCCTTAAACAATTGTATATTATACCACAAGTGTAAAGTTTTGTCAAATT
>CADCJQ010000028.1 GCA_902801795.1 uncultured Erysipelotrichaceae bacterium | reverse complement strand
TGATAAATATGAAGGAAGGGAAGACGAAAATGAAATTTAAAAGAATATTTTTGATTATTTTAGATTCTTTAGGAGTAGGAGAGGCTATTGATGCTAGTGATTATAATGATAAAGGGGCGAATACTCTAGGAAACATTATGAAGCAAACGGACCTTTTTATTCCTAATTTAAAAAAAATGGGATTAATAAATACTTTAACAATGAATAATAATGATGCAGAGGCTTATTATACAATTGCAAGACCTAAAAACAAAGGAAAAGATTGTTTATCGTGTCATTATGAATTAATGGGAATGGAAACAGGAATAAATTATGACAACTTTAATTATGGACCATTTCCACGTAGTTTATTAGAAAAAATTGCCAGTACTTTACAAAAATCAATTATTGGTAATATCATTTGTGATGCTAAAAGTGCTATTGAAAAACTATATAAAAGACAATTAGAAACCAAATCCTTAATATTATATACAACAGGTGATTCTAATCTTGAAGTAGCGATGTTTGAAGATTTAATGCCTTTAAGTGAACTATATGCTTGTTGTGAGAAAATACGTGAAATAACAACACAAGCTGGATGGCGTGTAACAAGTGTTATTGCAAGACCATATACAATAAAATTAAATGAAATAAAATTAAGTGATGATGCTAGAATATTTACATTACCTCCAAGTAATAAATCTGTTTTAGAATCGCTTAAGAATGCGGAATTTCAAACGATATCAATTGGTAAAGTTAATGATTTGTTTGCTGGAAGTGGAATATCTAAAATAATAAAGGCTTCTAATAATGTTGAAGGAATTAATAAATTATTAGATATAATGGATAAAAATTTTGATGGTTTATGCTTTTGTAATTTAAATGATTTTGATAAACTATATGGACATGCACGAGATGTTAATGGTTATAAACAGTCGCTAGAAGAATTTGATGTCGAAATACCAATGATTCTTAATAAATTAAATATTGATGATTTACTAATTATTGCTGCTGATCATGGTTGTGATCCAACATTTAGTAATTTTAACCATACAAGAGAGAATATTCCAGTGTTAATATACTCTAGAAGTTTCTTAGAAAGTGGTCAAATTGATATTTTAGATACTTTAGGAGATATTGGTGCTACTATTGCAGATAATTTTAATGTTGAAAAACCATGGCTTGGTACAAGTTTTCTTGATAAATTAAAGTAATAAAACGAGTAGAGAAGGGGACTAACATCATTTGTCTTCAATAATCAAAATATAGAATTATATAATATTATAATAATTAAGATATTAAGATATATATTAATACAATATGCTAGTATATTAATATTTGAAATAATTATATATAACATTAATTTATTAAAATTTATTTAATAAAAAAATATACATTATGAACATGCTTTTAAAATACTCAAGTCCCCTTCTAATAAATTTGAAATTAAGAGGGGACTTTAACCATCATCAATTAAATGATATAACGATTCGAGACACTAAAAGATGGATGGATTGTCTATCTCGAAGAAAGATAATTTTTCCTAAACAATTTGAGTTTTCTTAAAATGGATAGTTGTTCATCTCAATTCATTTCTTAAACAATTCGAGAATGTAAAAATCGAATAATTATTCATTTCATGAGTATTTCTAAAACGATTCGAGATATTAAAAGATGGATAAATGTTCATCTCAAATAGTTTTAAATTTATAAGATAACTTAATAAATCAAATAAATTTAATTTGTAGAACAATTTAATAAATTATAATTTGAATAATTATATTATTAAATATATATGCATATAATACATTATTACATTATATATTTTTAATATCTACTTATATACTAGTGATAATATATCTTGATTTTATCTTAAAATACTTATATTTCTTTAATATTATTATACTTCCTATAATATATATTATGTTAAGTTCTTATTTTTCAAATAAAAAGAATCAGTTATTTTCAATATCTGATTCTCTTCTTTTTTCTTTCCTAGATAATATATTTTGTCTTTTTTCTTCTTTTTTCATTTTAAATAATGTAATAATTGTTCCTATAATGACAGCAATAATCATTACAATTATAAATGTATAATTCCATGTATTATTGAATTCTTCTAATATCATTTTTCCCTCTCTCTACTCTTCTCTTTCTTTTATACTTTTCTTGATTGTATTTCTGCTATTTTTTCAAATACCTCTTTAGCATTGTCTTGTGTTATTGTTGTATAGCCAAGTTCTTTTAATGCTTGTAATTTTACAGTATTTAATTCTTGTGTTCGAGATATTTTTTCTTCATGTTTTTGTTCAATATCTTTAATGAATTTTTCATGTTGATCTTGAATCTTTCTTGAAGATGCTCCCCCATTATTATAGAATGTAAATCCGCTGTACATAATACTTTCGAATAATATTTGGTTATCTTGATTATACAAAAATTCCCTTGGTTTAGTAAAACCTGTTAGTTTTGAAACAAAAGCTAATAAATACTTTAGTTCTTTGTTAGTTTCCATACTTTGTAAAAAATGATATAGATAAACATATGTATTATATGTATCCTTTGTTTTATCATCTTTTAATCTATCTTTAAGAAGTGATGTTAGGTCAGTTAATACCTCAACCTCTTTTCGATTAAATCCTTTTAAATCCCCTAAATTATTGCTTGATAAGGCAACTTTAACACCTTCATTTAATTTTGTATCAACTTTTATAATATAGTCACCATCAATAACTAAATTATCCAAGTCTTTATCACTTTTAACATCTAATAATTGCATTAACCTGGTGGCTTTTTCACTAGGCCAATCTGCTAATGTTTCACAGGCTAAATAGTTATATAACATTTGTCGTGAAACTCCTAAATATTTTGCTAAACGTACTTTTGAAACTCCTAAAGAAGAAAGTACATCATTAATTTTGCTCATAAAGACCTCCTAAAATAATTTTATCATTTCCATTTATTTTGTCAATATATATGACAAATTTTGTAAAGTTATTTTTTATAATAAATACCATAGTTTTTCATCATTTAGTCTTACTTCTTTAATTATTCCACCACCTAAACATTTTTCACCATCATATAAAACACAGGCTTGTCCTGGAGTAACTGCTTTAACACTATCATAACGAACAATTATTTCACCATTATCTAAGTATTCTAATTTAACAGGATAGTCTTCGCCACGATAACGAAATTTAGCTGTACACGTCGTTGGTCTTAATTCACAATTGAAATTAACATTATCAATTAAACAACTATTTGATATTAAATAATGGTTATCTTCACCAAATGAAATATATAAAACATTTTTTTCTAAATTTTTACCAACAACAAACATTTTATCTTTATTACCACCTATATTTAGTCCTTTTCTTTGACCAATAGTGTAATACATAAGTCCCGTATGCTCCCCTACTTTTTTTCCTGTATCTATATCAATTACTTCACCTGGTTTATTTGGTAAATAATTTTCTAGAAATTTTTTAAAGTTACGTTCACCAATAAAGCATATTCCAGTAGAATCCTTTTTTTTAGCAGTAACTAAATCATTTTCTAAGGCAATTTTACGTACCTCTGGTTTTTCTAATTCACCAATTGGAAATAAAACATTTGATAGTTGTTCTTTAGTTAATTGACTTAAAAAATATGATTGATCTTTATTTTTATCAACAGCGCGTAATAAATATCCATCTTTAATTCGAGCGTAATGCCCAGTTGCAATATAGTCTGCCCCTAATCTTTTAGCTTCTTTAATAAAGTAATCAAATTTAATATATTTATTACACATTATATCAGGATTGGGTGTTCTTCCACATTTTAATTCATCCAAAAAATATGTAAAAACATAGTCCCAATATTCTTTAACAAAATCAATTCGATGAAGAGGGATACCTATTTTATCACAAACTAATTTCGCATCATTATAATCTTCTTCTTGAGGACAAATATTATTATTTAAATTAGGATTTCCTAAAAAATCATTATTAATAGTACTATCCCAATTTCGCATAAATAAGCCTATTACTTCATAACCTTGTTCTTTTAATAGAATTGCTGCTACTGAAGAATCAACTCCCCCACTCATTCCAATTACTACCTTTTTTGCCATAACATCACCAACCAATAAGTATTGTATCATAAATTGACTTAAATGACGCAAAAATAATAAAAAAACAACAATATTTATATTATTTAATTATAAAACTAAATAGTTTTATAAAAAATGGTGTAATAAAAGTTTCATATATACTACTTATTATTAATATTATTGTAAAAACTCCTAATATTTTAGAATATTTCTTTATTAATAATCCAAACTTATATTCTTTTTTACGAAAGATAATATTAAATATTTTTAATGAAAAGATATTAGCATAATATGTTGTTATTAAAAATAAAAAAGTATTAAATAAGGTTGCTGGAAAAATATATACAATGGATATAATTATTCCTGAATATAAATATATATTAATAATACTTCCTACTGTAAAACCTAAAATGAAACCTTTAAAGAAAAGAATAAAATTATTAAATAATAACCCAATAATGGATAACCCAAGAAGCCATATTACAATTATTGTAATTAAATTGTTTTTTAAGGTAGTTATTAGATTACTCATATAATTTATAGGAATATCATTTTTTAAGTTATTAAAATAAGTTGTTAATTTAGTATAAACTAATTTTTCATCATCAACATTTAAAATATTTGAGAATATTATTCCAATTATAATTCCTACAATAACTATAATAAATAAAAATAAATAATGTTTTTTTAGTTTATCCATTTTTCACCTTCATTTAAATATATTATGATATATAAATTATATGAAAAGAATAATATGACATTTTTTATCATATTATTCTTTATTAGTATCTTTTATATATTCCATTATTTTCTTTTTAGCATGGGTTGTAACAGCGATATTAAGCCATGATGCACGATCTACATAAACACTATCATCTTTAATAATTCTAACTCGATCATTGCTTTGAAGTTTATAATCTAGTGAAACAATTTTTTCATTAACAACAGCTGCAATCATACTATTACCTAAATCTGTATGAATTTTATATGCAAAGTCAATTGGTGTAGCATCAAGTGGTAATTCAATAACTTCTCCACTTGTTGTTCTGACATAAACATTCCTTGAAAATAATTCACGTTTAACTAATTTAACAAACTCAATATTATCTGCAATAGTACTATCAAGTTCTTTAATAGATTTAAAAAATTGAAAGTTGTTCTCTAAATCATTTTGCATTGCATATTTAGCCATATTACGATTTCTAAACCAATATGACGTAAGACCATATGTTGCAATTCGTTCCATTTCTTTAGTTTTTATTTGAAATTGGACAAGTCGATCATTATGACCAAAAACAGTTGTATGAATTGCACGATACATATTTGTTTTTGGTTTAGCAATAAAATCTTTGAATTTAAAATTTAAAGGAACAAACATTTCATGAATATACATTAAAGTTAAATAACAATCTTTTTTATTTTTAGTAATTACTTCAATGCTTAAAAGATCATGAATATTTTCTAATGTTATACCATTGGTTATTATTTTTTTATATACACTATAAAAATCTTTATATCGAACTTCTAAAGTTGCTTTTATTCCTTCGTTATTGATTTTCTGTTTGGTTTCTTGAATCATTTTATTTAACATCTTTTTATTATTATTGTAAATAGTATTCAATTGTTTTGCTAAATCATGATATTCTTTTGGTTTTAAATACATAAAACTTAAATTTTCTAATTCACATTTAATATCATAGGCTCCAATATAATATGCTAATGGAACATATATTTCTAATGTTTGTAAAGCAATTTCCTTTTGCCTATCGGCTTTTTTATATTCAATTGTTCGCATATTATGTAGTCTATCAACAAGCTTAATAATTACGATACGTGCATCATCACGCATGCTTACGATTATTCTTCTAATGTTCATTGCCATAAATTCATCTTTATTATTAAAATTTAAATGAGAAAACTTTGTTACTCCATCAACTAAATAAGCAATGTCATCAGTAAATTCTTTTTTTATGTCTTCATATGTAACCATAGTATCTTCGATTAAGTCATGAAGTAGTCCAGCACAAATTGTTTCGTAATCAGCATGCATTGTTGACAACAAATAAGCGACGGTTAAAGGATGAACAATATAGTCCTCCCCACTCTCTCTTTTTTGTCCCTCATGATTTTTTAAGGCATAATTATATGCTTTAAATATAATAGGCCAATCTTTTTTTGTATAAGAATTTACTTTCTTTTTTAATAGGTCAATGGTAATAATATCATTATTTTTTTTCTTCATTACTTATCACTTCCGTACATATACTTTAATATTTTATATTATATATTATAGTTATTTTTTCTTTATTAATCAATAAATAATCAAAAAAAGAATAAAAAATAGTAATTTTTATTCTTTAGTTGTATCATATCCAGTAGTTTTATATTTATCGCCACATCTAATATAGGCTTTAAATTCATTTGGAGTTACATTATGATTAATTGTTACATAACCTTTACATTCTTTCTTTATTTGAACAAGTTCTTCTAACTCTGATAGTTTTATAATAGTATTATTTTTCAATTGACTAACCATAGCATATTCAACCATCATGTTTTCATAACTTTTGTATAAATCATCACTGTTTTTTTTAGATATTTTTGATATTTCTGGATATACAATCATTAAAACAACTCCTATAATAACAATTGCTGCTAACAATTCCATTAAAGTAAACCCTTTTTTATTCATTTCCTTCACCCTTTCAAAATATTTTTCAATAATTTCATTACGACATATTTTTAATTTATTATTTATTATCAATACTTGCTTTAATAAATCCCATAAATAATGGATGTGGTTTTATTGGACGTGATTTAAACTCTGGATGAAATTGACATGCAATAAAATGTTTGTGATTTGATAGTTCAATTATTTCAACTAAATTTGCTTTTTTATTAATACCAGAGAATATCATTCCTTTTTCTTTTAATAAATCCATATATTTATTATTAAATTCATATCGATGACGATGTCTTTCTAATATCTTTTCTTGATGATAATCATTATAAGCCAAAGTATTTTTCTTGATATTACATTCATAATTACCTAGTCTAAGAGTACCACCTTTATTAACAATTGCTTTTTGATCTGCCATTAAATCAATAACTGGTTCTTGAGTATTTTCATCAAATTCTTTTGATGTCGCATTATGAATACCGCAGACATTTCTGGCAAATTCTATAACAGATAATTGCATTCCAAGACAGATTCCTAAAAATGGAATGTTTTTTTCACGAGCATATTTTATGGCTTTTATCATTCCTTCTATTCCACGATTACCAAAACCTCCTGGAACAATTATTCCTTGGGTATTTTTAAAGACTTTTGATAAATCAACATTTTCTTCTAATTTTTCAGAGTCTACCCAATTAATATTAATTTTAGTATGATAAGCATATCCGGCATGACGAAGTGCTTCTGCTACTGATAAATAAGCATCATGTAGTTCGGTATATTTACCAACAAGTGATATTTCTATTTCTTCTTTTAAATTGGAAACATTATCAATTAAATTTTCCCATAATGCAAGATTAGCCTTATTAATAGGCAAATTAAATTGTTTTAAAATAATGACATCGATACCTTGTTTATAATAATTAATAGGTACTTCATAAATATTTTTAACATCAACGGAATCAATAATATTACTTACAGGAACAGAACAGAAAAGTGATAGTTTTTGTTTTATATGTTCACCAGAATCAAATGGAACACGACAAACAATACAATCACAGTGAATTCCGTAATTTCTTAAATCACGAACACTATTTTGTGTTGGTTTAGTTTTTAATTCGTCACTTCCATAGATAAAAGGTACTAATGTACAATGTACAAAGAAAGTGTTTTCTTGACCTTTTTCATATTGAATTTGTCTTATTGCTTCTATAAATGCTTGTGATTCAATGTCACCAACTGTTCCTCCTATTTCAGTAATAACAATATCTGCTCCACTAGAAATACCAGCTTCATATACTTTATTTTTAATTTCATTAGTAATATGTGGAACCATTTGAACAGTCGCTCCTAAATAATCACCATGACGTTCTTTATCAATAACGGTTTTATATATTTTTCCACTTGTAATATTGGAAGTATAATTTAATTCTTCATCAATAAAACGTTCATAATGACCTAAATCTAAGTCTGTTTCACAACCATCATATGTTACGAAAACCTCTCCATGTTGAATAGGATTCATTGTACCAGGATCAACATTAAAATAAGGATCAAACTTTTGCATAAAAATTTTATATCCTCGTGCTTTTAATAAGAGTGCTATACTAGATGCAGTTATTCCCTTTCCTAATCCAGATACAACACCACCAGTTACAAATACATATTTTGTCATAATTACCTCCTTTAAAGCAAATTGCTTCTTAATTAAATAACAAAAAAAGCATGAGAATCACCTTTATTCTCATGCGGCTCTTTTTAATTATATCACTATTTAATGTATTATGTATATTTTTTTTTAATATTTGACAAAAATATTACATTTATTAAATTGTTTCTTTTATTAAATGATTAATTATTGTATCTAAAATCATAGTTTTAGACTTAATAAATTCTTTTTTAATAATATTTTCTTCTCTTTCAATAATATTAACTAATCTTGACATTGTTGGCATTAATTCTTTCTCTTTTAAACTATTAAATATTACTTCAAAATTATTAAGTTTAGAATATGTACCATAATTATTACTTTTAATATACGTTTCGTATAAATGGATAAATGAAGTTAAGCCGATATTATTAAAACGTCTATCACTTAATATTTTCATTGTTGTACATAAGTATGGATTATTAATAGATTTATCAAGAATTGTTTCGTTTAGATTATTTTTTATATTAGGAAGAAAATCTATTCTTAATAAAAGTTTTTCTAATATTTCCTTTATATCAATATAGTTAGCGGTTACTAAAAGATGTGCTAATGTATTACCATCATTATTTTGATGATTAATATTGATTTTAGGATTACTTATATATTTGTTTAATAAATCATAATCTTTATTTTTTAATAAATACATTAAGACATTATTGCCATCTTCATCAGTTAAATTAAAATTAAAATTATTCTTTTCTAATACCTTTTCATAAACATCACGGTAATTTAATTTAATAGCCTTGAATATCAGCGATGGTTCCTCATCACATGCTTCAATGGCTTGTATTACATCATAAAACATATAAACACCTCTTTCGTGATAGTTTTATATTCTAACATAAATTCCTTTTCTTGTCAAATTTATACATTTTTGTGAGAATATGATAGTTTAATTAAATTATATAACTGGTAATGTTTTTCATTAATATTCTCTAAGTCTTTAATTAGACTATTATAGATAATATCAATATCTCTAACATCGTTTTTATTAAAATATTCATAATATAAGTATTTTAATTTATTAAAGTTTTTTTCTTGATAACATTTATTTAAATCATTTTTAATATACTTTATTATATGTGTTTGTATTCTTGTTAGATTATTATATTTTTCTTTTTTTGCTGTTTTTTTATAATTTAATTTTATTTCTGCAAGACGATTACTTATTTCTAGAATGTCTTCTTCTTCATCTAATAAAAGACTACTATATTTAATAATATTCCCATTCATATCACAAACGATACCCATTACACGATATGAATCAGTTATTAATATTGCATATGGTATTGATTCAACATTTCTATTATCAAAATATTGACATTTATTAAAAATAGATAATAAAAAGTCATCGCCTAGTTTAATATTATAATCAAGTATTTCATTATAAGCAGTACTACTTATTTTAATCAAGTTAATTCTTTTAATGTGATATATTTTATCATCTTTATTCCATTCATAAAATTCATACATTTGTGATTGAAAGTTAAGTAATATATCATATATGTAAGTCATTTTCATTCCTCCTAAAAAAAATAACAACAATTAATAAAACTATCCCGATAAAGGCAAGAAAACATTCTGGCTTTATTATAATTAATTTCAAATATTCTTTAAAAGTATAACCTATTGTTAAATAATTTAAATATGTAATGATATAACTAAAGCCAATAACCGATAATCCAAAACCTAAAAGAAAAATCATTAGTCTTAGCATCATCATCACCATTTAATTTTATTTCATATTCACTATTATTATGTAAAAGAATATTTTGTTTATACAAAAAAATAACTAACATTTAGTTAGTTATTGCCAAAATTTTTTGTTTTGGTTCTTTTTTTCTATTTAAAGCATCACGAATTTTTAATAATGCCATTTTTTCAATATAACTTATTCTTTGTCTTGAACACTTTTTTCCATTATTTAATAAATTATTTGATATTTCTTCGCATGTCATAATTATTCCATCAAAACCATATCTTTTTTTAATAACTTCTAGTTCTTTTGGATTTAATACTTCTTTCATTACAATTTGTACATCTTCAATCATAATTTTTGTTTCTACTTTTTCTTCAACATTTTCAGTTTCATCAATAATAGCATCAATTAATTCAATAGTACCACTTTCTGTTTCAAGAAGTCCGTTTAAACGAGCTGGTTTATTTATATAATGTTGATATGTATAAACATCTTTTATCGAACAATGAAGGTATTTTGCTAATTCACTATTAGATAATGTTCTGCCAAAGTGTAGTTCTAAACTTTCTTTTTTAGTTTTAAAATCCGATAATTTACTATATAAATCACCATTCATTTTTGATTCTTTAGTTTGATTATTAATAGCTTTAAAAATATACATTTTCATATAAATATATGCAAAACCTGAAAATGCTTTTTTCTTACGTATATCAAATTTTTGACAAGCCTCATATAAACCCATATTTGCTTCTTCTATTAAGTCGAAAATGTCAAGTTGATAATTTAATTTAGGATTAAAAAATTTTAAGGCAAAACTTGCTGCTAAACGCAAATTAGCATGAAATAGTTCATTAACTGCTTTTTGATCACCATTTAGAATACGATATCCAATTTCTTCTTCTTCTTTTTTTGTTAGTAAAGGAAATTTTCCTATTTCATGAAGATATAAATCTAGATTACTTGCATTGTAATCATAATTATAACTGTTTTTTTTCATAACCATAACCTCACCTTATATTAATGAACTTTAAGTTCTTTTTTAAATGTCAAAGATAGATTTGACGCAATTCTACTTAATAAAGTATTATCAATTTCTAAGAATTGTGAAAGATAATTAATAGTAAAATCATTAGAATCTAAATATCCATAACAAAAACACATTAACGTAGTATTAATCAATCCCTCACGTTTTATCATATCAAATAATGTTTTAGGACTTATTTTTTTTAAATATGGTAATAGTATTGATATTTTTCCCATAACATTAATATCAATTTTTTCATATTTAGGATTTATTTTCGTTAAACTGTTACGAATAATATCCTCTTGATATCTTTGTTTAATTTTTCTAAATGCATCTATTCCTTTTTTTCTAACTGTTTCTTGAGAAACATGATATTTATTGCCAATTCTTTTTAATTCGTTCCTATCTGAATTAAGTTTTGCAACTACTATTTCTAATTCGAATGGTGTAATAACACCTTCATGAAGCAAACTTTCCCAAATGTCTATATTAAAGATAATATCATCTAAATCATCTTTGGAATTTAAAATTAAATCTTGTAATTCACTTTCATTATCATTCATTTTCTTATTCAAACTTGTTTCACATACAGGAATTTGATTAGTTTCTTCTAATAACTTTTCATTTATTTTCAATTTCTGCATTATTTCTTTATTACTCGGTATTTTACCAAATTTTAAAAAATAGTCATTTTTATATTTTTTAATTTTTGATAAAAGTATTATTTTCCAATCTGGAATTCTTATCATATTATTTTTTCTTTTAAAACTAATTATTCTATTTACAATGCATGAATAAGCATATGTAGAAAATTTTATATTTTTATTAATATCATAGGTTTCAACAGCTCGTTGAAGTGCTAAATTTCCTTCTTGTATAAGATCTAAAATATTATTTCTTACATCAACATATTCTTTTGCAATATTAATGACAAGTCGTAAATTTCCTTCTATTATTTTTTCTTTGGCTTCTTTGTTTCCGCTTTTATAATCAATAAACAACTTTTTTTCTTCTATTTCATTTAACAATGGAATTCTTTCAATTTCTTTTAAGTAGATTGCTAAATTACTGTTAAATAAATCATCTTTCTTATTAACCATTAAAATTTCCCCCTATTTTTAATAATTGCTTTAACTTTTTAATTATTATATATCATCTCGTATATTTCTTAATTCTTTTTTTTGAACATCATTTATTCTTAATGATTCTAATGCTTTAGTTATGGCTTTTTTATATGTCCATTTATCGATATTACTGTTTTTTAAATATTTTAGTGTTTTATCATAATATTTAATAATCATATATGATAATAACCACGCTTTAGCCATTTTAACATAGTATTCATCATATTGAATTTTATTTAATAGTAAATATATTTCATCAAGATATTCATCATTTAAATAATAATTAAGTATCATTACTAAAGCGAATCTTATTTCAAATTCATTATTAGAACTTAAATACTCTTTTAGTAAGAACCATGTTTTTTTATAATACTTTTTAGTTAATTTTAAACCTGAAACAAAAATATCACATATAGACCAATCATTTATTTTAGGAACAAAGTCTTTTATATAATCAAGAAATTCTTCCTCTGTTAGTTTTTTTTCAAGTCCAATAATAATTCCCTTTAACATTATTTCTTCATAATATTCTTCATCAATATTATCATATAATTCTTTCATAGAATGATTTTTTAATAAAGTTTTGGCATAATTTCTTAAAAGTGGGATTTTTACCCCTACTTTTTTTTGAATCGTTTTAGATAATTTATTACTAAAATCACGATATTTAATATCTTGATTTAGTAATAAATATGTTTTTATTTCTTCTTTCATATATCCCTTTAATTTGCAATGGCATGATGAACTGTTGGACTATTAACAGATAATGTTCCAAATTTATATCCTTTACTTGTTAAAGTTTTTAAAATATTATCAAGTTCATTTACCGTATTTGGTTTAATATCATGCATTAATACAATACATTTAGAGCAACGTGCTGCTCCATTAACAACATTACTATATATTTTACTACGACTTGCCCCAGCAGCATCTCCTGAATCAACATCCCAATCAAAATATTGATATCCATCATTTAACATTTTACTGGCAATGGCCTTTACTACACCTTTGGAATAATTTCGACTAATTGTATTAGATGATCCCCCTGGAAAACGAAATATTTTTGAATAATTACCTGTATATTTTAAGATATCATTATTCATTTTATTAAAATCATTTAAATAAGCATCAACACTTTTGTAAATATTCCAATTATGTGTATAAGAATGAACAGCAACACTATGACCTGCTTCATACTCTTTTTTTATTAAAGGTACGTAACCATTGAATTGATGAGTTACAAAGAAGGTTGCTTTCACATTATATTTAGCAAGAGTATTTAGTACTTTCTCAGTATATACTCCGGGACCATCATCAAATGTTAAATAAATAACTTTGCCACTTCCACTACCAGTATTTGAGGTATTACTTGGTGTATATACGATAACCTTTCTTGTTAGTTTGTTATTCCCTACACTATAAGTAACCGTATATTCACCATTTTTACTTGTATTTACATTATTAACAGTATTAACTTTATCATTTAATTTATTACCACACCCATCAGTATAAGTAACACCACTATCACTATATTTACTATTTGTTGTTACATAAACGGTACTATTACCATTTAGTTTAAAAACATCTTTAGGTTTTTCTGTTAATACAATAGGAATACTTAAAGTATTTTCATTGCCATTAGTATCGCTTACATTAATAATATAATTATCATCTACTTCTTCAACTACCGCTTTATCAGTGATATCACCATCATAATTATCAATAATAGTATATTCTAATTTATCTTTATCTTTTTTAGTGCAGTAATCTCTTTTAATACTTTCTAAACTTACATTAATATCTGGTTTAACATCATCAACAATATTAATAATTCTTTCTAAATGAAAACTAAGAAAATGATATTTTATATCATAACTTAAGTGATATTCCCCAAGTTTAGTAATATCAATGTCATTATTAGTAATAACTTCATAAGAATCTTTATCCATTTCTTTATCATTTTTGGTAATAATAAAGCCAGGATCATGATATTCTTCATTATATGTTGCTAATATTTTTTCATCACCAATTAATTTTACTTCTATTCTTCCATATATTAACCAAAGAACTCCTAATATAATACAAATTGTTCCAATAATGCTAAATATCACAATTAATTTTTTCACTACAACCACTTCTCTTCTTTTTTACAACTATTTTAAATCAATTAATTTTCCATCTTGGAAGACATATGTTATTTTATTTAATTTATCTTGATAATTTGTAAAACTATCATGCGCAAAATTTTCTACTTCTTCATCTGTTATAACGTTATATAATTTACTATCACGAATAACCCCTTCAATTGTTGTTATCAATATTTTTTCATCAACGACTTCAATATTAATAATTTCTCTTTCAATTAAAGTATCATTTTTTATTATTTCTTTAGGTAACATATAAATAGCAAGTGAAGATAAGTATCCGATTTTCTTTCCATCATAATCAAAGGTACTTGCTTCATATCCTTCATTAAATAAGGTATCATAAATTTTCTTAAATGTACTTTCATTAATTAATTTATAATCATCCTCTTCTTTAATACTTGAAAAATCAATGGTATTTAAAACCAAATATTTTTTTAATTCACTACTTAGTTTACCTTGATAAAAATCTTCTTTATAAGTACAATTTTCATTTAATATATAATAATTTAATAAACTACCATATTTAGTTTTTAATTCTTCAAGTGTTGGTTTAATTTCTTTAACTTCTTCTTTTGGTTCATCGATTGTACTTTCTTCTTTCTTATCGTTATTACTTGGCATATTATTATCGTTTTTTTCAACTACTTCATCACTTTTATTAAAGAACTTATTAAAGTAATCATTTTTATACATAATAAATAATAAGAAACCAATTATTCCTAACATTATTACAATTACAATATCGCGAAAAATAACTTTTTTATTTTTCTCATGTATAAGTTTTTTGTATGCCTTATCTAATTCTTCTTTAGACATCGTTTTGATTTCATCATCAATATAGTTTTTTAATTCCTTTTTAATCTCTTCTAGATTAACTTCATTTTTTACCTTTGTTTTATTGGTCCTTTAGTATATTATTCAATGATATATGGATTACTTGGTGTTCCATCTCCCATGCTTATTAGAGTATTAGATTTGAGATTGATGACAGGACGCAAGCCCAAGCCGAAGATGACGTAATCGTTACGTATAATCCCAGCTGGATGTACACTTAACTCGAATGCATATATAGATGACGCATTAAAGATAGAAGGCGACATTGTCCAGAAATATCCGTTAGTTCTTAACCAAAAATTTTCATTTTTTTCATTATATTTTCCACCTGCGAAGGCTACTTCATCTGCTGTAATTAATCCTATTGGATAATCTAATTTTCCATTTGTATTTGTTGTTTCTGATACTGAAAAATTATCATTCTTATTACATATAAGGGTTGCGCTCTTATGCCCATCTGCTGCATCTAATAATCTAGTTCTTGTTGCAAAATAAGTATGTGTTGTAAGTAAATATCCTGAATTATAACTTCCTGTTGTTGTTATACTTCGATCATTACAAAATGGATTATCTACTAAATACGTCGTTACTGCCTTTCCATTATTTTGATTATTCATAAACTTTGTCTCATACCATGCATCTAATTGTTTTTTTGCAGTACTATCATTCTCATTTTTCTCTACATCTGCTTTA
>CADCJQ010000027.1 GCA_902801795.1 uncultured Erysipelotrichaceae bacterium | reverse complement strand
GAATCTTTACCACGAATAGCATCATCTTTACTCGTAATATTATATATTCCACTTTCAATAACTAAATCATCTTTAGAAACAATACCATCTGCCATATTGGCATTAATGTTTAAAGTTCCACTTCCAGAAATAATTAAATCATCTTTACTATAAATAACAGCATTAACATCATCTTCAAAGCCATTATATGATGATGAATCAGTTAATGTATTATTACCAATTAATTCAATATATAAATTATTAACACTCTCTACATAAATACATGGCCCACTATTATTAGTAATTGTTACATTATCTAAAATAATCTGGACATTAACATCTGTATTCACTTTAATATAACCATTTAAATTACCAGTAAAATGATATACTCCAGTACTTTCAATACTATAAACATTACTTATAGAATTTAAATCAACATTAATTTCGCTTAAATTACTAAAATCAATATTTTTTTCTTTATAAGTTACTTCTGCTGCTTCTTCACTTTTATTTGTATCAGAAACAGTATCTTCCTTAAGTTCTAAATATATCCCTACTCCCATACCAATTAATATAAGTGACAAAAACACAATTATTATTTTCTTTTTATCCATCACAACATCTCCTCACTTTCTTCTTTATGTAAACTTATCTTTAAATTACCATTACGAACTCTTAATTCATCAATCATATTTTTTTCCTTCATTTCTTTTTTCATACTTACATTATACCTTAATTCATATAAACTGCCAAGATTTGTTGTTTTAACTTTTAAAAGTTCACAACTATTGGTATATTTTATAAAAATATCATTAAAAACATCATCATAATCTAAATTCTCAGGTACTAAAATATCTAATACTTTATGACTATCACTACTTTCACCAAACTTAATAACACTAAGTACCATTAAAACGAAACCAACAATAATTGTTACCATTACTGCAAAAAGAATTTGTCCCATACCAACCGCAATACCAACAGCCATTGCCCAAAAAACACTCATGATTTCTCTTGATGTTCCTTGCATACTACGAAAACGTACTAAACTAAAAGCACCAGCTATTGCCACTCCCGTTCCTAAATTTCCATTAACCATAATCATGACAGTGGCTACTAAAAGCGGTAAAATGGTTAAAGTAATTACAAAATTCTTACTATAACGACCTCCTTTGGTATGAATAAACGCTATTAAAAAACCTAACATAATACTACATAAAATACAAACACTTGCACTAACTAACGTTAACCCTTCACTACTTATAATACTACTAAACATATATTTTCCCTTCTTTCTCAACTATTTTTCCTACTTTAGAATAAGATGTAGGATAAATTTTTAATTCATTTAATATTTCATTTAACCATAAAGGTATTCCCTTAAAAGTTTTAAATTCCATAATATAACCATCTTTAAATAATAATTTATCATCATTTTTAGCTATTAATGCAATATCACTAAAATTATATTGAATATTATTATCAAAAGTAATTCGAAAACTACTATCATTCTTTAAATAATAAGATAACCTATCATAACATACTTTTATTTTAGGTTTTAAAAAATACCTTTCAAAACAATAATTAATTTCATTTAATATTTGTCTATCACATTCAGGTAATATTCCTTTCTCTATATACTTAAGATAATCTTGATACTTAATAATAATTCTTCTTTTATTAGTATGATCTTGATATTTTTTCTTAATCTCTAAAAAAACCATTGTGTCATTACTTTCTTCTTCATAACTACGAAGTCTTATCTTTTCTTTATAAACTGGTTTATCTAAAGATATATTTATTAACTCATAATTATCATTATCAAAATAAATATTATATATTTTTTCACTAAAATATTTATCTTTCTTTAAATACTTTTCTACTTTATCAAGAAAATTATTATATTGTTCATTACTTAAAAAATACTTTTGTTCACATCTATCTATTATTTCTTGCATACCTTCTCCTTTCCAAGAACACTTAAATAATAAACTTTAAAAATTAAATGAAAATTAAATATTAAAAAAAAAGAAAAAACTTCTCATTCTAAAATAAGAATTGAGAAGTTTTTACAAGAAGACCTTTAATTAAATAAATAGTGAAATAAAATTTCTATTATTTTTTAAGTTCTTCGTAAAATAAAGTAAATGTGATTGTCATATATGGTACTACCCAAATAGCCAATATTCCAAATGTTAAACCAACTAGAAAACTCCATCCAATAAATGATAATCCTAAAACAAATAAATCCATTTTATGACCATTTGTCATATTCCAAGCTTTTTTAACAATATCCATTGCCTTCATATCTGGATTGTCCGCACATACTTCTTCAAAATATGTAAGTCCTAAACCAGCAATAATACCAGGTATAACAAGTAACATTGAACATCCAACAAGTATTAGTCCTACTAAGAAACTTACTATGAAAGAAATTACCCAATGTTTCTTCATGAAATCAACAACATCTTTAACTTCAAGTTTTTTACCACGAATAAATGATAAAATATAATATGCATAAGCAATACTTAAAGCCGTTTCTGCTATACCAGCAAAAATACCAACAATTAAAGATATAATACCACCAGAATAATGAGTTGTTGCAACGCCTAACACTTCTACAGTTTCTACTTTAATAAAACCAAAAGCATAATCAAGACCAAAGGCAATACCTTCAACAAGTGCAATCACAAGACCAATAAGAATTAATGGTTTCCAAAGATACCACTTGTTTCCCTTAATTAATTCTTTTGCTTTATTTTTTAACTCGACTCTATTCATACTTACTCCTTTCTGATGAAAGTATACCACATTTACCAATATTTAGCAAATTATTAAAAAATTACTATTTTGAAATTAACAATTTCACCAATAGTAATTATAATGTTGTTATATAATGAATCAGAAGTAAAGAGGGTTATAACAACATTTATGAAAGGGATAGTTTAAAGTTAGGAGTTAATATGTTAATTACTTGAAAGATAATAATAGAAAGTAAACTATCTCCTTTCAAGGTCTATATATTATCATAAACTATTGTCAAATTTTGTCGAAATATAGTTTAAAACGAAAAAAAATGAAATTTCTTTCATTTTTTTAATCATTATTATTATTTATTTGTTTCATTAAAGGAAATAAAACAACATCACGTATTGATGGTACATCATAAATTAACATAAGTAATCTATCAATTCCAAACCCTAAACCAGATATTGGAGGCATACCTTGTTCCATAGCACCCATAAAACCTTCATCAATTTCCATTGTTTCATCATCCCCTTGTTCTTTAGCAATTAATTGATCTTCAAAAGCTTTTCTTTGAACAAATGGATTTACAAGTTCTGAATATGCCTTACATAACTCAGTTCCTCCTGCTACTACTTGGAAAACATCAATAATACGATTATCTTTATCATTACGTCTAGCAAGAGGAATTAATAAAGCCGGATAATTATAAATTACTGTAGGTTCAATAATACCAGCACGAATAGTTCTTTTATAAACAAAATCAATTATTTGACTTAATGAATGATATTCTTCTAAATCATTCATAGTAAATAAACCTTTTTCCACAATTTTATCTTTTAATTCTTGAGGATTATCAATTGAAAGAAAATCAAATCCTAATATTTCTCTTAATCTTTCAACATAATTTATTCTTGTAAAATCTTTACCAAAATCTAAGGTATTACCTTGATAATTAATTGTAGTAGTACCTACTAATTCCATCATTAAACTACGAATAAAGTTCTGATAAAACTTTAAGTTATCTTCAAAATTCCAATATGAGGCATACCACTCAACTTGCGTAAATTCTTGAAGATGTTCCGTATCCATTCCTTCATTTCTAAAACATTTAGCTACTTCATATACACGATGAAAACCACCAGCAATACATTGCTTTAAATATGTTTCAGGAGCTATTCTTAAATTAAGTTCCATATCAAGAGCATTATGATGAGTATAAAATGGACGAGCAGCAGCACCACATACAGCAGTTTGCATAATTGGTGTTTCAACTTCTAAAAAACCATTTTCTCCTAAATATTTATGAATAAATGAATATAACTTACTTCTTCCTAAAAAAACACGACGTGAATCTTCGTTAGCAATTAAATCAACATATCTTTCACGATATTTATCTTCAATATCCGTTAATCCATGAAATTTCTCTGGAAGAGGTTTTAAGGCTTTACCTAAGAATGTAAAATCATCTGCTCTTAATGTTTTTTCACCAGTTTGTGTTGTAAACATTTCTCCTTCAACGCCAATAAAATCACCAACATCAATCATTGTCTTAAAGAAATTATACTTTTCTTCACCTACTAAATCAATTTTAATAGATACTTGTAAACTACCTTCTAAATCACGTAAACGTAAAAAACTTAATTTTCCCATTTTACGCATAAAAATAATTCTACCTGCAACACGTACACCTTTAGTTTCATCTTCTAAATTAACCGCTTCATGTAGTCGATGCGTAATTTCATATCTTTCTGGATATGGATTACATACTTTACTTATTTCTTCTACTTTATTTCTTCTAACTATTTCTTGTTCACTTAATTCTCTCATTTTATTCACTTCTTTCCTTTTTATTTTTCTTTACTTCATTAATAATAGTTGCCTCTTCTATGCTATTATCATTTACTTCTTCATCTTTAATATTAACTATTTTTGTATTACCCATAAAATCTTCAACACCACGACCATCTTCACGATACATAACTAAAATAAAAGACAATAGAAGTAATAATGTAAATCCATTACTAACTTTTGAATATATACTTAGAAAACTTGTTTTACTTAATGTTTCTACTAAAAAAACATTAATAAAATTTGATAAAACCATATTTATTACTAAACATCTTAATAAGTAATTACCTAAATTTAGTTTCTTACCATTAGAACTAACTATTTTAATTTTCATGATATATTTACCTAAAGTAATACCATGACAATAATAACATAAGATAACATAGTAAATAATTGATACACCACAAGTTATCGCTGTTACACTAACACTATCAAGTGTCATTTGATAATTCAATTCATCAAATTGTTTATAGTATTCTTCATCATTAATTTCCTTCGATGTATATTTTTGAGTTAAATCTAACATTCTTTCAGTATCTTTTTCATATGAACTATTATCTGTAAAAACTACTGTTAATATCCCCGATATTAAAGTTACAATTAATAAATCAATAACATATGCAATAACTCTTTTATATACAAAAGGTTTCTTTTTATTCATAATATTCCTCCTTAAATTCATTTAATATAGTTATTATATCACAAATACTATTTGCTTTATATACTTTTTCTTTAACTTCATTACTATTTTTCAAACCTTTTAAATACCAAGCAATATGGTTTCTTATCTCAAGACAAACTAATTTCTCACATTTTATTCTACTTAAGTAATCAATATGTTTTAAACACATATCTATTTTTTCCTTATAACTACGTTTTCTAGGTAATTCTCCATTATTAAGATAATTATTTATATCTGATACAAGCCAAGGATTTCCTAAGACACCTCTTCCTATCATAATTAAATCACATCCAGTTTCATCAAGCATTCTTTTAGCATCATAAACACTTCTGATATCACCATTACCAATAACAGGAATAGAAACATTTTCTTTAACTTCCTTAATAATATTCCAATCTGCCTTACCACTATAACCTTGACTTCTTGTTCTTGGATGTACACATATAGCACTAGCTCCGGCTTTTTCACAAACTTTAGCTACTTCAAGAGCATTAATAGAGTTATTATCCCACCCACTTCTTATTTTAACAGTAACTGGACATTTAACCGCTTCAACAACATTTCTAACAATTTCATATATTTTATCAGGATTTTTAAGTAATGCACTTCCTGCTTGTGATCTAACAGCAACCTTAGGAACTGGACATCCCATATTAATATCAATAATATCTGGTTTCATTTCCCTTTCAATAAATTTAGCGGCTTCTACAAAAGTATCAACATCACTACCAAATATTTGTTGGGTAATAGGTCGCTCTATTTCTTCCATAAAAAGCATTTCTCTTGTTTTATTATTCTTATAAAAAATAGCCTTATCACTTACCATTTCTGCATATATTAAAGCAGCTCCTTGTTCTTTAATAATTTTTCGAAAAGCATTATTACAGATTCCAGCCATTGGCGCAAGAACAACCTTACCTTTAATATCAACATTACCAATTTTAACCATAATATCACATCCCCTCTTTAACAATTAAAGTATAAAACTAATATTCCTTTGCAAAGTATTATATAATAAATTAATAAGAAAAACAAGGTAAAAAAATAGAGTTAATTACTAACTCTATTTCGCAGCATAATTATAAATTATCTGATCAACTTCAATTAAATCGATATTCTTGATACCATTATAGTCAGCAAGTTTATAACAATTAACATGCCATGTTCTTGCAATAAGACTTAAAGTATCGCCCCAAACTACTTTATAACTCTTAGCTCCTCTAGTTGAATTAATTCTTGTATTTTCTTTCCATTCAACTCCATTACGTTTTAGAAGCTTAACAGTTTTAGTAGTGGAACCGTTATTATTAGTTTTAGTATCAGTTTTTGTACCATTTTCTTTCTTCGGATCAGTAGTATCCTTTCCATCTTTGTCATCTTTTTTATCGACAACATCAGTCTTCTTTGGTTCATCAGTAGGATTATCTTTTTCACATCCTGCTGCAACAAGAAGAGTAAAAACTAATAATAAACTCAAGAAAATCGTGCTCAATTTTCTAGACTTCATATGTTCCCCCTATCTCTACTACGTTTTACATAATGAGTATAGCATATAAATTCTCGTTATTGTTGATACTTGACACTTTTATGACAGAAAAAAAGCAAATTAAATTCTTTGATGAGCATTTTTAGATTCATCATTATATTCATTTAAAACATCAATCATTTGTCTACTATATTTATTAGTAGATATTTTCCCGCCACTATAGTTTACTGAAAGACCTGAAACATAATTATTGTTAGCATCAAAAACAAAAGCATTCGCAATTGGTAATCTTCTACTTTCTTTTCTTTCACCATTATGAATATTAGTAAGTTTATCTTGAAATACTTTTATTGTTAATCTTTCAATAAATAATTCTATTTCATCAAAACTAACTCCATCTATTGTAACTAATCTATCAACTTGTATATTGTCTAAATTATTATACATTTGCATAAATTCATTACCACAACTAATTTTAATAATATATTTTTCCATCTCTTCCTCCTAATTATATTATACAATAATTATTTAATAATAGTAAATAAATATTTAAAATAAAAGAGCCTATTTATTAAGCTCTTTAATTAATTCTTCTTTAGTCATCTTACTATAGCCTTTAATTTCAGCTTCTTTTGCTTTCTCTCTTAATTCATCAAGTGTTAAATCATTTAATGACTTATCATCAGGAAGATGACCATTTTCTGCAAGATACTCTATTTCTTCATGCGTTAAAGTTTCCTTCTCAAGCAAAGCATTTGCAATTAAATGAACTAAATCAATATTTTCTTTAAGAATCTTAGTGGCATTTTTATAACATTCATCCATTATTTTACGAATTTCAATATCAATTTCATGAGCAACAGTATCAGAGAAATTTCTTGTCTTATTATAATCACGTCCAATAAAGACACTTTCACTTTGTTGTTCTAATTGAACAGGTCCTAAATCACTCATACCATATTCTGTAACCATAGCACGCGCTATCTTTGTTGCTTTTTCAAAGTCATTATGAGCACCTGTTGTTATTTCTCCAAAATTAATTTCTTCAGATACACGTCCACCTAGTAAACCTGTTATTTGTTCAATTAATTCCGTTTTCGTTTGCGTATACTTTTCTTCTTTAGGTACCATCATTGCGTATCCACCAGCATAACTACGTGGAATAATAGTAACTTTTTGAACATCATTAGCACTGTTTAATTTAAGTCCTAAAACAACGTGTCCTGCTTCATGATGAGCAACCATATTTCTTTCTTTTTCTGTATATTTCTTACTTACCTTAGCAGGCCCCATAAGTACTCTATCTGTTGCTTCATCAATTTCACTCATTGTGATAAATTCTTTATTACGACGAACCGCAAGTAAAGCAGCTTCATTAAGTAAATTTTCCAAATCTGCTCCACTAAATCCTGGAGTTCTCTTCGCTAAATTACTTAATTTAATATTTTTATCTAGTATCTTATTTCTTGCATGAACTTCTAGTATTTCTTCACGACCTTTTTTATCAGGTAAATTAACTGTAACTTGTCTATCAAAACGTCCTGGACGAAGTAATGCTGGATCAAGTACATCCGCACGATTTGTTGCAGCAATAATAATTATTCCTTCATTAGCACCAAAACCATCCATTTCAGTTAATAATTGATTTAGAGTTTGTTCTCTTTCATCATGTCCACCACCAAGACCAGTTCCACGTTGACGACCTACAGCATCGATTTCATCAATAAAGATTAAACATGGCGCATTAGCCTTAGCTTGCTTAAACATATCACGTACACGACTAGCACCAACACCAACAAATAATTCTACGAAATCAGAACCACTTATATAGTAGAATGGTACATTAGCTTCACCAGCAACTGCACGAGCAAGAAGAGTTTTACCAGTTCCTGGAGGACCAACAAGTAAAACACCTTTTGGTATTCTAGCACCTAATTTTTGAAACTTCTTAGGGCTTTTCAAGAAATCAATTAATTCCTTAACTTCTTCCTTTTCTTCTTTTAAACCAGCAACATCTTTGAATGTTACTTTATTTCGACTATCAGAAAGTCTTGCACGACTCTTTCCAAAATCAAATGATTTTCCAGCAGCTCCTGCTTGTCTATTTAACAAGAAGAACCCTACACCAACAATTATTGCAATTGGTAAAAAGTTAACTAAAATAACAAGTAAAGTACTTGCACTTGGATCTTTATTAACTTTAATTTTATAATCATATTTTTCATATCCATCAACAAGTTCTTTAACAAATTCTTCAGAAAGTGGAGCGACAACTTTAAAACTTTCATTATCTTTATAGTCTTTTAACTTACCTTCAAGATAATATACACCACCATCATTACTAGGTGTTACTTCAACCTCTGTAACTTCTCCTTCACTTACTTTACCCATGAATTCATTAAAAGTTAAATCGTTAACTTTATGACTCATAATATTATACATGTAAAACAATACTAACATTAATCCAATTAACAATACATACGGAATTACATTCTTTTTCATATCTTTTTTACTCATAAATTTCTCTCCTTCATAAACATTTAAATATTATATCACAATTATCTGTCTTTAGTCTATTATATTTTGATTTTTTTACTTTAGGAATCCAAATTATTTTATCACTGGCATCAACTACAATTGGCCATAAATCCCTTTTATTAAAAGGAATCTTACTATTAATTAATATATCACTAACTTTTTTAGTACCATTCATATTTTTAATAGTCATTCTATCCCCTTCTCTTCTTGTTCTAACTCGAAGTGGCAAGATAACATCCTTACTATTAATTCTTAATACATCATTACCATCAGTATCACAACTATCTACTTTTTTAATTGTTAATCCTAAAGGAAGATTAACCATATCATTAATTTCAATATCGTAAGACATAATATCATCAATCATCTTCTTAAAATATACTTTATTATATTCCTTCACAACTAAATAATCATTAGGAAGATTATAACTCAAACTTGCTTTTTTGGAGTTAATGGCTTTTAATACTAAGAAGGCATGTCGATCATCAATCTCTATTAAATCGTCTTTATATAACATATTAAAAATATAATCAATAATTCTTTTTCCAATAACAATATCACATTTTTTAAATTCATCAACTAAAATAATTCCATTAACATAAACATTATTCATCTCTAATTTAGTTAATTTATCAAGAAATACATCTGTTTCTTCCAAAGTCTTACTAAATTTCAAGAATTTCTTATGAACCATTTTATCTTCCTTCTTCAAAAAAGGTAAAACATTCATTCGATATCTATTTCTTGTATATTTATCTTTAAAATTACTTCTATCAATTCGATAAGGTATATTCTTTTCTTTATCAAATCTTTCTAATTCTTCTTTCGTAACACTTATTAAAGGACGTACTATTTTATAATCTTTCATATCTACTATATCACTAAACCCACTATATCCAGATAAAGTAGATCCACGTACGATTCTCATAAGAATTGTTTCCATTAAATCATCACCATGATGACCTGTCATTAAATAATTTGCTCCATATTTATGAATTAATTCATCATAAAATTTATATCGAATATTTCTTGCCTCATTATGAAAATTATCATCACCATAGTTTTTAATAATCATACTTTCAAAAATAATATCATTTTCCATACAATAATTTTCTAAAAACTCTTTTTCTTCATAACTTTCTTTTCGAACATTATGATTAACATGAGCCACAACTATTTTAAAACCTAATTTCTTCCTTAGTTCTTTTAAAATATATAAAAGTGCCATTGAATCAGGTCCTGCTGATACCCCTACTACAACAATATCTTTAGAATTTAGATTTATTTTATTTATTAAAAAATCATTAACACTATCCATAATCTCTTTCCTTCTTAATTATTGTATAGAAAAAAAAAGATAATAGCAAGAGAATTCACAAATATTTTATAAAAATTACTAACCATCATAATATCTTTTTTTATATTAAAAAACATAGTAGTTTTTATTTGGTTCTACTATGTTTTTCTAAACTTTTCTTTTTAAAATAACTTCCTATAATATTATAACAAATAAAAGCAATAACGACAGAAACTAACGTTCCAAAAATTAGAACAATAATTGTACTATCAAAGAAATTACTAATAATTGTTATAATTAATGCCATAATTATTGTTGATACTAAACTAGTTATTTTTACCATTTTATATATATCAATTTTTTTATAATCAATTTTATAAAGAACAAGTATTAAATTAACTTCTACTGGTACATAATCTTTTTTCTTCTTACACTTTTTAATTATAAAGAAATAATATATTATATAAAGAATAACAAAGGTTAATACAAACTCTATTAATACTTTTTTAATATCCATCTTACATCTCCATGTATTCTAAAAGTCTTAAGAATACTTTAACACTTCGAGAATCGAGTCCTTTTCTTTTTAATTTACGAATGGCAATACGCTTTTTGCCAAGAGATAACTCTTCATCAAAAACAATTTTAGCAATATCATCTTTTAAAACAGTATATATTTTTAAATCTGATAAAATACTATCAATATCATCTTTTATTAATTTTAAACTATCTATTTCAATATCTTCACCATAACAGTTAATAACTAATTGACTACTTGTACTAATATCATTAACATAAACAATAAAATCGGTATCGGTATCTTCTACTTTAATATTCTCTAATTGTTTATCATTTTCATAAACAACGACATTTTCTGATTTTTTAGTATTTCTAAAAATAATTTTATAATTTCTCTTACTTGGAATAACTGTTGTATCCCCTTCTATCGCTCTAATTATTAAAGTATAATTACTCTTTCGATAGTTATAATCAAATTCTGTAATACAATATTTACCATTTAAATACTCAAATGTTTCACCATCATCTTCATACAAATGATATGTATTACTTTCTCCCGGAAAGACATGAACTTCCATTGTTTTAGGATTACTATACCCCATATAACTATCTTCTCCTGCCATTGGAATAACACTACCTTGTTTAACAAAGATTGGATAATCTGATATTGGATAGAAAGAAATATATTTACGATTACCTAAGAATCTCTTTCCTGTTTTAAAATCGTACCATACACCATTAGGCATATAAAATCTTTGAATCGTACGATTAATGATTTCATCCATCGGATTAACAATTGGTGAAATCATAAAAGAACTTCCAAAATAATATTGATTAGAATAATTAACATCATCATATAAAGATAATTTATAGTAATAAAATGGTTGAATTAATACCTTACCTTCTTTATGATATCTATAAGCTTCACTATAAATATAAGGAATAAGTCGATGACGCAAACGAAGATAATCACTAGCAATACTATCTGTTACAACATCCCATTTCCAAGGAGCTCTTTTAAAATACTCTCCCTTTTGAACATTAAACCTTAGTATTGGCGAAAATACCCCAAATTGAATACTTCTTAAATAAAAATCACTATCTTCTATTCCACCTTCACTACCACCAACATCATGTGAATAAAAACTTGCACCTATATTACTAGCTGTTAAATTAATTTTAGGAAGTATTTTTAATGTATCCCAACTTATTTGTGTTCTTCCAGAATACATTACATTGTACATATGAGAAGCATATGTACTATTTCTTGATAAAACAATATCACGAACATTACGCAAAACATTATCTTTATGTAAATAGTAATTCATAAGATATAATTTATTTTTATCAGTATCAAAATAATCATTCCATATAATATCTACCCCACTTTGTTCCAATGGATGAACAAATATTTTAAGCAATAAATCAATATTTTTCATATCATAAGGATTGAAATCAATAAAGCCATTTTTATTAACTGGTAGATACTTACTAGCCATTTCAAAATAATTTTCAAAAGGATAAAAACCATATTGAGGATTTATCTTAACTCCCAATTTTATCCCTTTTTCATGAACTTTTGAAATAAATTCTGGAACATTCGAATATAATTCTTGATTAAAAGAAAAACCATTTTTAATACTAGGATATTTATCATCCTTTTTAGACCAGCCATTATCTAACATAAAAACGGATAATGGAATATTATGACGATTAAATTTATCAATTAGTTCCAAAACATCACTATCTTTATAATCATATTCTCTACTCCACCAATTACCAAGGGCATAACGTGGTATAAATGGTGGCATACTGGTTAATTTATAATAATCCATTAAACACATTCCAAAATCTTTACCATAAATAAACAAATAAATATCAATATAATTTTTTGACGTTGGATTTTTAATAACATTACTATTTTCATCAAAGCAAAGACTATTACTATCATCAATAGTTGCAACTCCATCAATAGCAAATAAACCTTTAGCAAGTTCCACTTTAGAATCTAACGATACCAATGTTCCACCAAGATTTCTTACTTCTTTCTGACCATAATACCATACTTCTTTATCATTAATTTTAGCATTTAAAGTTCTACTAGAAAAATTAGATTCTTTTAAATATGTCAAAACAAAAACAGGAGTTTCAATTCGTAAAACATTTTCATCTTCTTGCTTTGAAAATTCTGGCATAGCAAATCTTCTATTTTTAATATTTACAGTCTCGTAATTGTTAAACATTCCATCTTGACTATATTCTAATCTCATTAGTCTTTCTGTCAAGACAGATATTCGATATTTACTTCCACGTAATACCATTTTATCTTCTGTAACTAAGTTATTAAAATTTTTATTTTTAAAATGTTCTCCTAAATTATACATACCTATCCTCTTCTACCTTTCTAAATATTTAACATAATATTCATCAAAAGTTATTTTCTTTTCATAAATATCTTTAGCAATATCCTTTCCTACATATCGAAAATGCCATGGTTCATTATAACCCGTTATTTTTACTTTATTACTATCATATCTCAAAATAAAACCATATTTATAGGAATTATTTTTTAACCATGTTTCTTCTTTACTTCCTTTAAATATTCCACCTTTTACCCCAATATCAACAGTTAATCCTGTTTGATGCTCAGAAAAACCTGCATGAGCAACATCATAATTTTCTCCATACAACTTAGTAAATTCTTTATAAATTTCTTCTTGATCTTGATATGAACGATAACCACTATTTACATAAATAGTTAAATTTTCTTCTCTTATTGCTTTGGCCATTTCATAAAACGCCTTAACAACTTCTTCATTATCCATAGGACATTCACTACTACAATATTCTTTCTCAAATTTTACTAAATTCTTTGGAATAAAATCACTACTTAATTTATTATACTTATTAACAAGCATTGTCAAACTAAACTCATTTATTTCCTTATAATCACTATAAAACTCTTTATCAAGACCAATATTAACATAAGTTACCGCTTCTTCATAACTTACACCATTAGTATTTTTATAAGTAATATATCGATCAATATTCCCAAGTTTAGCATAATCATACTTTAAATAATCACTAATATTATCATATTTAGAATTACTAGCAAAACTATTTATTGAGGAATCATCACCACTTCTAATAATAAGACTTATTTCTTCAGCATTATACTTTTTTTCAATTAACTTATTTACTAATTCCAAACTAATCTTCTTTTTATTATTAATACTACAATACATATCAATATTATCTTTATCAAAAGCTTCATCACTGATATTAAGTTCAAGAAACTCATTAAAATCCATCTCTAATACTTTTTTCTTCAATCCTTGTCTTATAATTTCTTTACTTGCATTCTTACTATATCCTTTATTTTGTAATTTATTAATAGCAATAATTCTACTAGGATTAATAATTTCAATTATTATAAAAACTAGAATTCCTATAGCAATAAGACAATTTTTCTTTTTTAATTTTAGCCTTACTTTTTTCATACAATTCCTCTAATATACATTATAACATTTTTATTTTTTAAAAAAAAGTATTTGGCGAAAACTTTTTCTTATTGTATAATAATATATGAGGTAGTAAATGGAATACAGAAAAATAGAACAATTAGTATATAATAATAATTTAATAAATAAAGAAAACTTTAAATCACGATTTGAATACAACACTGAAGTAGAAAAACTTCTAATATGCAATTTAAAAAAATGTATTGATAAAAAAATACCACTAGATATGGACGAACTAGATTTTGTAAAAATATATAAAATATATATGAAATTATTAAAGAAGAATTATCCTATAGAAAAAGATTTTATTTTTAATATTGCTGATTTATCAACCAAAAATCTTGATTACTTAGGAATTATTCAAGAAATAACGGAGTAAAGTATGTTTCAGTTTTCAAACAATAATAAAAGGTATCATACACTTGATTATTTTTATAAAAATAAATTTGGTTGCAAAATCGCTAAAATATCTTTAAATGGTGGTTTTACGTGTCCTAATAAAGATGGTACTAAAGGAGTAGGGGGCTGTATTTATTGTTCAAAGTTAGGAAGTGGTGATTATGCAGGAAATCCACTAAAATCGATAACCGAACAATTTATGGAAATAAAAAAAATAATGGATAAAAAGTGGCATGATACTAAATACATCGCTTATTTTCAGGCCAATACTAATACTTATGCACCAGTAAAAATATTAAAAGAAAAATACGAAGAAGTTTTAAAAATAGATGGGGTAGTAGGACTTAATATTGCCACAAGAAGTGATAGTATTACTGATGAATGTCTAGATTATTTAGAAGAATTAAATAAAAGAACTTTCTTAAATATTGAACTAGGTCTTCAAACAATTCATGAAAAAACTAATATTTTAATAAATAGGGGAGAAACACTAAAAGAATTTGAAGATATGGTTAAAAAGTTAAGAAAAAGACATATTAATGTTATTGTCCACATTATTAATGGTTTACCATATGAAACTAAAGAAATGATGTTAGAAACAGTAAAATATCTTAATAATTTAGATATTCAAGGTATAAAAATCCATATGCTACATATTATCAAAGATACCAAGTTAGCAGAACTATATGAAAAAGAAAAGTTTCATGTTTTAACTAGAGAAGAATATGTCAATATTGTTTGTGATGAACTTGAATTATTAAGAGAAGAAATAGTAATTAATAGAATAACAGGAGATCCTAACCCTGATGAATTAATAGAACCAAAATGGTTAATTAAAAAATTTGGTGTTTTAAACGAAATAGATAAAGAAATGGCAAGAAGAAATTCTTATCAAGGAAAAAGAGTAGGGAAGTAGCCTTACTCTTTTAACTATATCATTAATTTGCTTTAGTAACAATTAAAGTATGATCAATATATTTAATTACTAAATCTTCATCAGGCTCTTCTGAAAGACAAACAGCACCTTTCGCA
>CADCJQ010000026.1 GCA_902801795.1 uncultured Erysipelotrichaceae bacterium | reverse complement strand
TTAATCCCACTACACTTATTAATAATATAGCAATTCCTATTATACTATACATTACTTGTTTATTATTATTTTTCATATTTTCTTCCTTTCATTCTAAATATATTTTATGATTAAGAATTACTTATCAACTATCATTATAGAAAGGGATTATTGGTCTATAAAAATGACCCCCCCCCAATATTAGTATTAGTTAACATCACTACCTCCTACTTTTATACTTAAATAATACTATATTTTTCTCGACTTGTAAAGATATTAATAAAAGAATAAAGTTTATTCGCTTTATTCTTTTATTAATTATACATTAGGTGAGAAAGTTCCATCACGAGACCATGTTCCATTAGGAAATTTAGTAAATTCTGGATGAGATGGAGTGCCTGCAAACATTGAATTAAAATTTGCATTTGCATTTATATCCCAATTATTTATACCAGATGCATCTTGTAAATTATTGCATTCTCTAAATGATTGTACCATATTTGTAACATTAGAAACATTCCATTTTTTTAATGCATTTATATTGGTTATATTAGAACACAGATAAAACATATTTGAAATCATTGTTACATTACTTGTATTCCAATTTATTAAAGAACTAATTTCAATTAAATTCTTACAATTATAAAACATCATAGACATGATTGTAACATTATCAACTTTAAAATTTTCAGAATTGAATGTAACTAATTTTGTCATTGAACTAAATATAAATATACAATTTTCTGGTGCATAAATAGTGCCATTAGCTATAACTATTGCTTTATAAGTATTTGTACCTAAGCCGTCATCTACTGTATATAAAGTTATGTTTCCTTTGTCAGGATCACTAGTTTCATCTGTTATATCAAAACTTGTTACATAATTTGCTGGAGCTATTCCATCTTTATGAAATTCTATACTTGTTATATTTGCTCTTATATTTGTCCATTCTGTAATATTATTAAGATTTTTCATAGTTAAGAATTTCTCTTGTTCTACCCATATTCCTTCGTTGGATTCTACTTTTACTTTAAAAGATAATGGATTTGTCTGAAAACTATTCCATTCTTCTGTTGTAAATACTTCTCTTCCCATTATCCAATCATTTGTTGTGCCCATGTTATCTGATTCGGTACTATCATAAGTATCACTTATTGCTACTTTATTAGTATCAATAAATGCTGTTATGTTGATACTTCCATTTACTCCAGTAGATCCTGCTGGTATATAGCCTACTGCTATATATTTACCATTATAAGCTTCACCTTCAGAATTTAATTTATATATTTTTGTTTTATTCTCTCTGTTCGTATAGTAACTACTATCTTCTGTTCCTAAATTAGTTGCAGTTGTTCTTATACTTATTGGTACTTCTTTACCATTGATAGTGTTATTAACTTGATCTAGCGTTACTTTATATTCAATACCTTCACTATATGTTGTATCTCCTGTTATATTAATCGTTACTGTATCTGAATTGGTACTATTTAAATTAGTACTTGATGTTGGAAATACATTTGTTAAATTAATGGTATTATCTTGAGTTGAATTAAAACTAATATTACCTGTTTTTAAGGTATTTGCTGACCCTGTTCTCCTGTTCTTGTATAATTAAAGAATGCATACGTTACACTACCTAATGTTAATATTAACGTAAATATTGTTATTACTAATAACATTTGTTTTTTACTTTTTATCATTTTTACTCTCTCCTTTACTTAATTAATTATTCCTATAAAATGAATTACTTATCAACTATCATCATAGAAAGGAATTATTTTTATATAAAAATGCCCCACATATTAGCATTAGTTAACATCAATAAATTCTACATTTATACTTAAATAATACTATATTTTATTACCTATGCATTTGGTGAGAATGTTCCATTTTCGTCCCATGTTCCATTAGGAAATTTTGTGAATTCTGGGTGAACAGAAACATCTTTAAACATTTGAGTGAAATCTATATCTTCATTAATGTCCCAATTATTTATACCTGCCGAATTTATCACTTCAGTACAATAAATAAACATTGCATTCATAGAAACAGCATTTGATACATTCCAAGTTGTAAAAGCATCAAGATTAGTAATACCTGCAGCATTAAACATATTTTTAAAATTTCTTACATTACTTACATCCCAATTTTTTAGTCCACTAGTATCGGTAATAAAAAAGCACTGACTAAACATTCCTTCCATATCTTCAACATTTGAAGTATCCCAATTTTTAGCAAAATCAATATTTGTCAATGCATAGCAATAAGAAAACATACGTCCCATATTTTCAACATTATCAACTTTAAAGTTTTTAGAATTAAATGTTGTTAATTTAGTCATATTTCTAAACAAACTTGCACTATTTTTTGGTGCATGAATTATATCATTAGCAACTATTATTGCTTTATAGGTATTTGTACCTAGTCCATCATCTACTGTATATAGTGTTATATTTCCTTTACTTAGATCAGATGTATCATCTGTTACATCAAATGAAGTTACATAACTTGTAGGTGCAATTCCATCTTTATGGAATTCTATACTTGTTATATTTGCTCTTATATCTTTCCATGTTTGAATATCATTTAAATTCTTCATTGTTAAGAACTTCTCTTTTTCTACCCATATTCCTTCATTGGCTTCTACTTTTACTTTAAAGGATAGTGGATTAACACTATCAAATGAATTCCATTCTGTAGTTGTGAACACTTCTCTTCCCATTACCCAGTCATTCGTTGTTCCCATTAAATCTGATTCTGTTCCATCATAGGTATCACTTATTGCTACTTTATTAGTATCTATAAATGCTGTTATATCGATACTCCCATTTACTTCAGTAGCTCCTGAGGGAATATATCCTACTGCTATATATTTTCCGTTATAGGCTTCGCCTTCTTCGTTTAACATATAAATTTTTGTTTTATTTGTTCTATTTGTATAATAGTCATTATCCTCTGTTCCTAAGTTAGTTGCTGTTGCTCTTATACTTATTGGTACTTCTTTACCATTAATCGTATTATTAACTTGATCTAAAGTTACTTTATATTCAATACCTTCACTATATGTCGTATCTCCTGTTATATTAATTGTTACGGTATCTGAATTGGTACTATTTAAATTAGTCTTTGATGTTGGAAAGACATTAGTTAAACTAATGGTATTATCTTGGATTGAATTAAAACTAATATTACCTGTTTTTAAGGTATTTGTTGCCCCTGTTCTTGTATAGTTAAAGAATGCAAATGATAATCCTACTACACTAACTAATAATATTGCTATTCCTATTATACTATACATTATTTGTTTATTATTATTTTTCATATTTTCTTCCTTTCATTCTAAATATATTTTATAATTAAGAATTACTTATCAACTATCATTATAGAAAGGGATTATTGGTCTATAAAAATGACCCCCCAAAAAATATTAGTATTAGTTAACATCACTACCTCCTACTTTTATACTTAAATAATACTATATTTTTCTCGACTTGTAAAGATATTAAAAAAAGAATAAAGTGTTCAAACTATCTAAATTACTATTTAAAGTAATTTGGATAAAATATTTCTTTATTCTTATATATCTATATTCTAAGAAGCATTAGGGCTAAATGTTCCATTACTATCCCATATTCCATTTGGAAATTTTGCAAATACTGGATGAACTGGAGTTAAATTAAACATATATGTAAAATTAGCGCTTTCATTTATATTCCATTCATTTATTCCAGATGCATCATTTAAATTTGAGCATGATGCAAACATACCTGACATATTAGTAACATTCGATACATTCCAATTTGACAATGAATCTATATTATTTAAATTTGTACAATAACTAAACATAGCACCCATATTTGTTACACTTGACGTATTCCAATTTGATATTGAACTTATATCGTTTAATTTTTCGCATTCACTAAATAATTGTTGCATATTTTTAACATTCAATAGATTCCAATTAGAAAGTCCACTTATATTTCTTAAATTTGTGCACTTAACAAATAGTTGCTGCATATTTGTTACGCTTGATACATTCCAATTTGATAATGCACTTATATCAATTAAATTAATACATTCTCTAAACATCATATTCATATTGGTAACATTTGATGTATTCCAAGTAGATAAACTATCAATTTTTTGTAAATTTGGACATCTACCAAACATTACATACATAGTTGTTACGTTATCAACTTTAAAGTTTTTAGAATTAAATGTTGTTAAATTTGTCATTTGCATAAATAAACCTTGTGAATTTTCTGGAGCATAAATTGTACCATTTGCTACTACTATCGCTTTATAGGTATTTGTATCTAAACCATCATCTATAGTATATAACGTTATATTTCCTTTATCTGGATCAGATGACTCATCAGTTACATCAATACTCGTTATATAATTTTCAGGCGCAATTCCATTTTTATGAAATTCTATACTTGTTATATTTCCCATATTCCTTCATTGGCTTCTATTTTTACTTTGAATGATAATGGAGTACTTGCAAAACTGTTCCATTCTTCTGTGGTAAATACTTCTCTTCCCATTAAATCTGATTCTGTACCATCATAGGTATCACTTATTGCTACTTTGTTTGTATCTATAAATGATGTTATATCGATACTCCCATTTACTCCAGTGGATCCTGCTGGTATATATCCTACTGCTATATATTTGTCATTATAGGCTTCGCCTTCTTCGTTTAACATATATATCTTTGTTTTATTCTCTCTATTGGTATAATAATTACTATCTTCTGTTCCTAAATTAGCTGCTGTTGCTTTTATACTTATTGGTACTTCTTTACCATTAATTGTATTATTTATTTGGTCTAAAGTTACTTTATATTCGATACCTTCTGAATATGATGTATCTCCTGTTATATTAATTGTTACTGTATCAGAATTACTACTATTTAAATTAGTACTTGATGTTGGAAAAACATTAGTTAAACTAATTGTATTATCTTGTGTTGAATTAAAACTAATATTCCCTATTTTTAATGTATTGGCTTGACCTGTTCTTGTATAATTAAAGAAAGCATATGATAATCCTACTACACCTATTAGTAATAATGCTATTCCTATCATACTATGCATTATTTGTTTATTATTATTTTTCATATTTTCTTCCTTTCATTCTAAATATATTTTATAATTAAGAATTACTTATCAACTATCATTATAGAAAGGGATAATTGGTCTATAAAAATGACATCTCTCCAATATTAGTATTAGTTAACATCACTACCTCCTACTTTTATACTTAAATAATACTATATTTTCCTCAACTTGTAAAGATAGTGTTAAAAAAAGAATAAAGTGTTCAAACTATCTAAATTACTATTTAAAGTAATTTGGATAAAATATTTCTCTTTATTCTTTTATATTCTAAGCATTAGGAATAAACGTTCCATTAGAATCCCAAGTTCCATTTGGAAATTTTGTGAATTCTGGATGCGATGGTGTACCATTGCCAAACATTTCTGAAAAATATGCACTTGCACTAATATTCCAATTATTTATTCCTGATGCATCTACTAAATTTATACAATCAGCAAACATACTACTCATATTTGTTATGTTTGATACATCCCAATTTGCAAATGTTTTTATATTAGATAAAGATGCACAACCACTAAACATTTGTGCAAAATTTTTTATTTTATTTGTGTTCCAAATAGATAATGAACTAACATCAATTAATATTCTACAATTAAAGAATAGTCCAGCCATATTTGTCACATTATCAACTTTGAAATTAAATGAATTAAATGATATTAATTTAGCCATATTGGCAAATAACATAACACTATTTTCTGGTGCATAAATTGTATCGTTTGCAACTATTATTGCTTTATAGGTATTATTACCAGATTCATCATCTACTGTATATAATGTTATGTTTCCTTTACTTGGATCACTTATTGTATCTGTTACATCAAATGATGTTTCATAACTTGTCGGTACAACTCCATTTTTATGAAACTCAATACTTGTTATTTTCCCATATTCCTTCATTGGCTTCTATTTTTACTTTGAATGATAATGGAGTACTTGCAAAACTGTTCCATTCTTCTGTGGTAAATACTTCTCTTCCCATTACCCAATCATTTGTTGTTCCCATTAAATCAGATTCATTTCCATCATAGGTATCACTTATTGCTACTTTATTTGTATCAATAAAGGCTGTTATATCTATACTTCCATTTACTCCAGTAGCTCCTGCTGGAATATAGCCTACTGCTATATATTTACCATTATAGGCTTCGCCTTCAGAGTTTAACATATATATTTTTGTTTTATTCTCTCTATCAGTATAATAATTACTACTTTCTGTTCCTAAATTATTTGCAGTTGCCATAATACTTATTGGTACTTCTTTTCCGTTAATTGTATTATTAACTTGATCTAAAGTTACTTTATATTCAATACCTTCACTATATGTAGTATCTCCTGTTATATTTATTGTTACTGTATCTGAGTTTGTACTATTTATATTAGTACTTGATGTTGGAAAGACATTAGTTAAACTAATGGTATTATCTTGTGTTGAATTAAAACTAATATTACCTGTTTTGATAGTATTCTCTGTTCCTGTTCTTGTATAATTAAAGAATGAATACGTTACACCTACTAAACTTATTAATAATAATGCTATTCCTATTGTTGATAAAAATACTTTATTATTTCTTTTTTCCATATTTATACTCCTGTATCTTAATAAGATCATATATCTCTTTATATGTATATAATTTAAAAAAAGACCTTTTTTACAGTGCTTTTTTACACTATTTTACACAAAAATTATCTTTTTATTCTATGCATTAGGGGTAAAGGTTCCATTAGACCACGTTCCTTGAACTTTTGTAAATTCAGGATGAACTGGTACATTTTTAAACATATTAGTACAAATAGCATCTGATTTTATATTCCAATCATTAATTGCTGTTACAGATACTAAATTAGTACAATTACTAAACATACTAACAAATCTAGATACATTTTCAACATTCCAATTTATAAGATAATCTAAATTTAACAAGCCATAATTTCTTGTAAACATGTAATCCATTTGCATTACATTACTTGTATCAAAATATTGCAAAAAGCTATAATCATTTAAAGAAACATTATAATAAAACATATAACTCATGTCTATAACATGACTTGTGTCAAACTTATCAGAAAGAATAATGGTTTCTAATTTTGAATCACTTCTTGGTGATGAATCATTATTCATCATTTCAAACATCCCAGATGCATATATCAAAGATGAAGTTTTCCAATTACTTAAATTAATTGTTTTTAAATTAACACATCCTCGAAACATGTTATTCATACTTTTTACTTTTTCGACATTCCAATTTTCTATTTCTAAAATGCTATTCAAATTTTGACAGCTTGCAAATAAAAGACCCATATCTACAACATTATCCACTCTAAAGTTTTCAGAGTTGAAACTTTTTAAGTTAACCATATTACTGAATAAAAAACCACTTGATTCTGGGGCATAAATTGTATCATTAGCAACTACTATAGCCTTATATGTATTTGTTCCTAATTGATCATCTACTGTATATAAAGTAATATTATTTTCACTAGTAGAGTCTGTTACATCAAATGATGTTACATAATTTGCAGGTATTACTCCATCTTTATGAAATTCTATACTTGTTACATTGGCTCTTATATCTTTCCATTCTTGAATATCATTCAAATTTTTTAATGTTACATATCCTTCTGGTTCTACCCATTTTCCTTCGTTTGCTTCTACTTTCACTTTGAATGATAATGGCGTTGTTTGAAAACTATTCCATTCAGTAGTTGTAAATACAATTCTATCTCCTACCCAATCATAGGTTGTACCATTATAACTACTTGTTATGATTACTGCATTCTGAACTAAATCTTCAAATAATTCTCTTGTACTATCTTGAAAAAAATTTCCCATATCTAATCGTCTTTGCATAGTAAGTCCATTTATTGTTCCTGTACCTTGACAAAATGCATCTAAAGTTTCACTGTTAACTAAAAGACCATCCCATCTGTATCTGGCAAATATATTTACACAAGAATTAACATTCATATTTGGATTTAAAACATAACCACTTTCAGCTGGGTAAGTATCAGAAATTGCAACTCTATTTATATCTATAAAGGCGGTTATATCGATTCCTCCATTTACTCCCTGTTCTCCACTTGGTATATATCCTACTGCTATATATTTGCCATTATAGGCTTCTCCTTCAGGGTTTAATTTATATATATTTGTTTTATTTTCTCTATTTGTATAATAATTACTATCTTCTGTTCCAAGATTAGTTGCAATAGCTTTATAACTTATTGGTACTTCTTTTCCATTAATAGTATTATTAACTTGGTCTAGAGTTACTTTATATTCTATTCCTTCACTATATGTAGTATCTCCTGTTATATTAATGGTTACTGTATCTGAATTTGTATTATTTAAATTAGTACTTGATGTTGGAAACACATTAGTTAAACTAATTGTATTATCTTGCGTTGAATTAAAACTAATATTACCTGTTTTGATAGTATTCTCTGTTCCTGTTCTTGTGTAATTAAAGAATGAATATGTAATACCTATTACTGAACCTATTAGTAATAATACTCCTAATATACTTAAAATTAAAGTTTTCTTTTTATTATTTTGTTCCATATCTATACCTCACTTTCTTTTTTTTAAATTATTAATAAATACCATATTTTAATTATAACCTAAATCTATCAACAAAAAAAAGTTTTTGTAACCAATTTCGTTAAACTTGACATTATTTTGACATAAGCAATATATTTACATAAATTTACTATTAATCCAATCAATACCTAATATATTAGTTTTTCTTTTAATAATTAAATAAACATTATATAATAGTTCTTCATAATCATTAACTAAATCAGTAATTCTTATAAGACCATCATCCTCTAGTTCTCCTTTAATAATTTTATCATAAATATCAAAGTAATAACTAGGAAATAAAAGTCTACAATATAGTAATATATAGTCCATATTATTTAGATTAAGACTATTAATAAATTGTTTTATTTCATAAATAGCCTTTTCTTTCTTAAAAAAAACTTGTTTAATATATTCACTAATATCTCTTACTTTATAATCAATTACTAATTCTAAAGGATTATACATTTTATTCTTATTAATTCTACGATGACCAATATATAATGGAATATTATCTAAAACTAACATTTTAAAATAACTAATAGCATTTTCTGATAAACCAATATAATATTCAACACTATTATTTATAATAGGATACTTTTTTCTAATATGTTTTACTTGATATTCAACATAATCTATTTTCATACTCCATAAATAAGCCCATTTATTTCTTTTTAAGATATCTAATTTAGGATTATTAATAATAGGAATAAAATGAAAAGAAGAACCAATACCTTCATATTTAATTAATAATAAACAATAGTATTTACCTTCATGATAAGTAAGTATTTCATTATAGTTATTTGGAATTATTTTATTAATTTTAATATTATTACTTAACATATAGTTATTAAGTAATACAAGACTTTCTATTTCATCTATATTTCTTTGATAATTAACTAAACAAAATAAATGATTATTATAAGAAAAATATCCTTCATCAGAAACTTTATCCACAATCATTCCATAATAATAATTCAAGATATTTTTCATAATAATCACCAATTAATTTTATGATTAATTATTTATTTTTATTTTAAGTAAACTAAGAAAAGTAATATATTATTGCATTACTTTATTTTGCTTAATTATAGTTTTATTAGTTAATTTCTTTTTATTTTCTTTTTCTAATACTTTTAAACTTTTTTTCTGGTGTTGGCAATTCTCTAGCATACCAATATTCTCTTCCTTCATTATCAATGCGTTTAATACTTTCAAAAATAGTATTATTACTTATTTCTAAATCATTCATTTATTATTATCTCCCTTATGAATATAAAAAAAGGGCGTTCCACTTTGCAAACAAATATTATGTTTTTACATAATACCAAGTGATACGCCCAAATAGATACATTCACCTTGCCTAGAATGTAAATTTTCGAATCAATTAAATTTGTGAGCACACGGCAAGCAACTCTAACCAAATAAATTATATAGTAGAAGCAATTTAATAGTCAAAAAATATTAATTAATTTTATAAAAATTTTTCTTATAACAATTATCCCCAAAAATTTTCCTATAATTAAATGTTCTATAATCATTATATTATGATTTGAGGACAATATGTAATACTTTTAAACGAAATTTTGCTAAATTATTTGTGAAAAATCCCATTTACTCTGTTTTAGTATAAAATAAAAGACTTATTTCTACTTTTATCGTTAAAATAAGTCTGAATGAGATCCAGTATCAAGTAATAACAAAATTAATTCATTTTCAATAATTCTATAAACTAAGAGCCAGTCTGGATCAATATGCAATTCTCTACAGTCCTTATATTTTTTACTATCATTTAATTTATGATCTTTATATTTGCTATCAAGTTTTTCTCCGCATGCTAATTTATCAATCACAGTTTTTATTTTTTCTAATTTTTTGCCTTGCTTTATTATTTTTTTATAATCTTTTTTGAAATCACTGGTAGTGTCAACTGTATATTTATATTTCATTATCTAGTGCCTCAAATAGACTTTCTGAATCAGTATAACCTTTTCTTTTCCCTTCTCTTAATTCTTGTAAAATAACTTCTGATTCTTCTATTGCTCTTACAAGTTTCTCATTAGGAACATTTAAAGAAGGTGTAAACGGAAATTTTTGTAATCTAATACATTGTTTTAAAAACATATTAATAGCTGAATTGGTTGTAATTCCTAATTCTTTAAAAAGATTATCTGCTGCAGTTTTATCACTATCAGATAGTCTGATACTCATAGTAGCCATAATCATCACTCCTCTCATAAATCAATTTTATCACAAAAGTATATCATTTGCAATACTTTTATAACAATATCATATGCAAAAACCACAAAAATATACGTTAAAAATACCAAAGATTTTATGTTTACTCATATTATTCTATTCTAACTATTAATATATCAAAAAAGATACTTAGATTATTTCTAAATATCTTTTATTATTAATTTCTTGCAAAATCTTCTAATACTTTACTACGATATTCTAATATAGGAGATACTGATTTACCCATATAGAATGTATATATTATTTTTGCAACGTAATCTGAACAATCGGCTTGATATAACCAAGGTTTGTCTAACGCTTCTTTAGGAACATAACTTAAATTTGTTGTATAAAGTTTTGTAAATAAACCTTCTTTATAAGCTTTTTCAAAAACATCAATACCTTTGGTAAATAGAGAATAAGCACTCATCATATATATTTTTCTTGCACCACGTTTTTTTAATTCTTTTGCAACATCAATCATTGATTCACCAGATGCTATCATATCATCAACAATAATAATATCTTTATCTTTAACATCTCTTCCAATATATTCATGTTTTAAAATAGGATTCTTTCCATCAACAACACGATATATATCTCTTTGTTTTTCAAAATGACCACCTAATTTACAACCTAACATATTGGCATAAAAATTAGTTCTTTTAATTGCTCCATTATCAGGAGATACCGCTAATAGAGTATCATTATCAACATCTTCATTATTAATAAAATTCTCTAAAATAATATTTGTTGGATAAAAATTATCAAATGATGAGCATGGAATAGCATTTTGAACATTTGAATCATGGACATCAAATGTAACAATATTTTTTACCCCTTTATCCATTAATGTTTGAAGAGCAACTGCACAATCAAGTGATTCTCTTCCTTCACGTTTATGTTGTCTTGCAGAATATAAAAGTGGCATAACAAGTGATACACTTGATGCTTGATTTCTTATTGCACAAAGGCATCTTACAATATCTTGAAAATGATCATCAGGACTTTTATGATTAATATATTCAAACATTTTATAAGTTATTGAATGATTACCAATATCACTTAAAACAAATATTTCTTTTTTACGAACAGTCTCACCAATAACAACTTTACCTTCACCATTATTAAACCTTACTTCATTAATTGGAATAATAAAACTATCTTTACTACCAGTTAGTTTACGTAAAGCCTTATCAACTTTTTCTCCAAATTCTTTACAATTTTCAAATACAATTAATTTTAGATTCTCCATTACTACTCTCCTTCTTATAGAACTAAATTACTTTTTTCTTTTACTTCTTCTATTAATCTATCTTTTATATTACTATCAATATTAGCATTTACTAAATTATTTAAAATAATTTTTATCATATCTCTTAAAACAAGAGGATAATTATTAAACATAACGCACCATTCATTTAATATATCGGTATTAAGAGTTGTCATATCACAACTAGTTATTGTTAATGATACATTATTTTTTATAAAATCATAAATAAAGAAATCTTTTAAATCAACTAAATTACTTTCACGAAGTCTAGTGATTCCAAATTCTAACATTATATCATTTACTTTAAATTCATTAATAATATTTTCTTCATAATTAGAAAGAGAATAAATTATTCTTTTCGCATGCATATAAATATCATAATCAGAATTAGTTATTTTTGAATTCATATCAAGAATATATGGTTGATTATTTTTTATCAAACGATCAAATAAATACATGTAATCAACAAGATTTTTCATTTTATTTTTCTTAAAATAAATACCATTAACTCCATGACCATAATATTTATCATATATCTCTAATGTATGAAGGTTTTCTTCTTTTTCTCTTTCACTACTTAATACTAAAACTACTTGTAAATTATAGTTTCTTCTATTAATCACATCTAAAACAATAGTTAATAATTTTTCTTCGTCAATATGTCGATTATAAAGTGGTAAATCTAAAAATAATTCACCATAAATAACGTTATTGCTAATCAACCTATCAATTAAGTTATCAATCGCTAAGATAATATTTCGTTTATTATTTAATATCTCTATTGGTAATTTTAGAGCTTGTTCATATTCAAGAATATTTTTTTCTTGCATTTCATCAAGGACATCTAAAATATTCGATTCTGAAGATAAATCAAAAGCTAAATCTGTACTAATTGAACTTGTTAAGTTAATATGCATATCAACTTTTGGTAACGTTTTTAGTTGTTCAAACAAAGTCATAATTCACATCCATTCATTTAATATTATACAAAAATTATATTATTATTGCAAATCATATGGAAAAAGAAGCCTTTAAGCTTCACTTATCTGTTCTTCTTCTTCACTATTTTTCGTTAAATCTAAAGCCTTTAAAAATATCCATATTATAAGTGTTAATAAACATAATGAAAGGAATATTATTAAAACAATATATGCAAAATTATCAAAGAAAATCTCTCTTCTTAAAAAACTTTCAATTACCCACCAAGTATATCCACAAATAAGTGGTAAAACAAAAGCAATCGCTACCATCATCGATAATTTCATTAAATAATGATAATTAAAGTTTTTCTTGATATCTTCTTCTCTTGTTTCATTATCCTTTTCTTTTTTATGAATTGTAAAAAATAAGATAACATCTAATAATACTATTAAAATAAAAGGTATCATTGAATAAAAAATTATTTCTTTTGGAAGATTCTTAAACATATTCTCTCACCTATTATTAATAATACCATAAACTTTTCTTTTATGCTATATTTTTAACGTATTTTTCTTAAATTTTCCATTTCTTTGACACTTTTATTATTCATTTTACTATCATTATACATAAAATCATATCGAAATAAAGCATAACCACTTAAATTCTGATACTTAATTAATAGGATTTGTCTTTTAATTAAATCATCATGATTAATCCATTCATTAAGACCACTACCTGAATCATTATCCGTAACTCCGCTTTTATAAATCGCTAAAACTGGTACCATCCTTATCTTATCATTTTTAATTAAATCTTTCCAATTATTAAGTACCTTAGCAAAAGGAGAATATTCATTTTCAAAACCATAATATATTTGTGGCATAATAATATCAATATATTCATTACTCGAAAGCCACTCTTTAACATCCGCATAATGATATAAATAATTATTATTAATATTACCATCTGGTGCTATGGAAAAAAGAATATTTTCATCTTTTTCTTTTATTACTTTATAAATTCTTTTTATTAAATCATTCGTATGACTAAGTCGAAATTCTTTAAGAGAAAGTTTTCCACCATTATTCACATAACTATGATATTCTTCTTTATCAACATCATTTTGTATATAAAAATAATCATCTAAGTGTATACCATCAACATGATAATTATCAATAATTTCTTTTACTTGTTTAACAATTAAATCTTTAACAATTTCACTTGCAGGATTATAATATATTCCCTTTTTATCTATATGAACACTTGATGTATCAATTAATTTATAAGCAGGATTATCTTTACTTAATAATTCTTTATTCTCACTAAAACTAATACGATAAGGATTTATCCAAGCATAAACTTTCATCTTTTTTAAATGTGATTTTTTAATAAAATACTCTAAATAATCAAAACCAGGATTTTTTCCTTCTTCACCAGTTAAGGTATAACTATAAGGAAATATATTTGATTTATAAATAGCATCTGAAAAAGGACTAACATGTAAAATAATTGTATTAAAGTGATCATTATAAAGATTATCAATCATTTTATCAATTGTTGCTTGATTAATTTTTACACTATTATTAAAGTTATCTTCATACTCTAAATAAGAAATGTATACTGATCGTATTTCATCAACTTCTTTATTATTATTTTCTTTAATATCTTCTTTTTTAACATAACTTATAGTTGCATCAACCATAAAAAAAGATATGATAAATAAAACTATTCCTAATCTATTCTTCATATCTTCATTATAATTAATTACTTTTAAAATATTTGTCGTAATTAGTCAACATTAACTAAACGATATTCAATTGTTTCAATAATGTTATTTTGAGTAATAAACACTAGTTCGGTATTATTATGAATATAACGATATGTATTACCTTCTTTTTGATATTCATTACCATATTTACTAATTATATCATCTAAACTATCATATAACCCTATTCCTTCATTAGTCTTAACATTTTCACTAGTTAAAGTAATTGAATAAACAATCATTTCTCCTTTACTATTACCATAGGCTTCAACTTCTAAATCATCATAAATATAAGTGATGTCTTTATCACCAAAAGCACAGTTTTCACTTTCAAAACTATCATTATATTGACCATATTCACTTTCACTAAAGGAATGATTAAGTAATAACTTTTTATTATTATAATTTAAATAAAAGTCCTCTTGCTTACTTCCACAACCTGTTAAAAGAAGTAAAAATAACATTATGCTAATTATTTTTTTCATGTACTTCACCATAAAACCTTTCTATTTTCTTTTCATAATCTAGTTTAATTTTATCATCATTTTGATGATTTTGTAAAGCATATTTTTCTTTTAGAATCTTACCAAAATATTCTGTTGTTTTAATAGCGCCTGATAAATTAAGATGAACACCACTATCATAAGTATCTTTAGTAAAATCAAGACCAATATCATCTTTTTTCTCCAATAAATTATAGTAATCTAAATGATAAGTATTGGCAAAATCTATTATTTGTTTTTCATATTCATCATACCAAAAAGGATACATTGTAGGAGATTTCTCAAGAACTAAAGTAATATTATTTTCTTGACATAACTTCATTATTTTCTTTAAATATTCCATATTACTTTCACTAAAATTATAATTATCTAAAACTTTCTTACTTGGTAAAGTATTTAATGGCTTAACTTCTTGATTTATAAGAAAACCATTATGAGACACTATTCTATCATTAAATAAATATTTAAAATCATCACTATTTAATTTAGTAATCCTATCATGATATCGAAGAAGTGGAAAGAAATAACTAAAGATATTTTCATTATCTAACATTAAATAATTCATTAAATGAATTTTTTCTTTACTCCACTTCATTTTATCAAGTAATAGACGATTATATTCTTCTTTAACTTGCTTATCATAACGCATCAAACCAACAGATAAAACTACTACTTTAGGATGTTCATATTTTAGTGTTTCTTGAAGAAGATAGTAACTTGCCCCAATTAATTGTTGTGAATTACCTCGTACATAAGATGTTATTCCATATTTTTCATATAAATTTATCGGAGAAAAAGTTGTATATGCCTCACAATCACCTAAAAAGATAACATCGTGATTATTCTCTTCTTTATAGTAATCACTTATAAAACTACCTTCGGGATACTCACTAATATATTTTAGAGAAACAAGTTTTCCTAAAACAAATACTATTCCAAAGAATAATATAATAACTATTAATAACTTAAGATATTTCATATTATCACCTAAAAACTTCCATAAATAAAGTTATTACCATTAACATCAAGACCATAATTACCAAATAATAAGATTAAAATAATTAATAGTAAGATTAAAGCAACCTTATTTTCGATTGTAAAAGATGAGAAATTCTTTTCAATAACATCTTTTTTTCTTTCATAAATAATAACCATAATTAAAAAGATAATAACAATAATTATTTCATAAATGTTTAATCCTAAACTTAAGAAGTTAGTAATAACATTAATATCACATTTAGTAAATATTGATACAAACATCTCTATTGATAAGAAGGTATTATTATAAATAAAGAAAATCCATAATAAAGATATCAGAGTAAATGTTAATATAATATTCACAACTCTATTTTTGGTTTTAAAATTAAGAATAACCAAAATACCATGTAATATTCCCCATAAAATATAGTGAATTCCATGCCATAATCCAGAAATTAAAAAGGTAATTAAAACATTTACTTTCGTCATTATCTTACTACCACGATTACCACCTAAAGGAATATATACATAATCTTTAAGCCATGAACTAAGAGAAATATGCCATCTACGCCAAAATTCTTTAATACTTTCTGATAAATAAGGATGATTAAAGTTTTCCACTAAATTGATATTAAATATCTTTGATATTCCTAAAACAATATCAATTCCACCAGAGAAATCACAATATAATAAAATTGAATAAAGAAGACAGGCAAGTAAAACATATAATCCTGTAAATTCATTATTACTTGCAATAGTATTAATAACAATCATTAATTTATTGGCAATAATTAGTTTTTTAATCAAACCAAAACTAATTCGTAATAAACTATTAAAAACATTTTCTTTCTTAAAAGATATTTTCTTAAGTTCTAAAGAAAAGGTATCATATCTATTTATAGGACCTATAAACAAACAAGGAAAGTATAAACTAAATAGTAAGAAATCAAGAAGAGAATTTGCCTCATGATACCTTTTATGATACATATCACTAAGATATGATATTAAAGATAAAGTATAATAAGAAATACCAAGTGGAACAAGAATACTTATTTCCATAATATTAATTAAATATTTATAGAAAATTAAAGGCATTAAAATAATTGAAATCAAGATTGTCGTTATTAAATAACTTTTCTTTTTAACAATAATGTGTCCAAAATAATAAGTTAATACGGAAGTAATTAATAAAACGATAATATTTTTACCATAAATAAAATATAAAAAAGTATTTAAAAGAAGTAATAATATTTTTTTTATTCTGCTTGTGGCCATGCCGAACGATCCCAATCCCTTCCTTGTAAATTAGCATATCTTTGTTCATCATTCATAATACTTATTTTATTATGGCGAGATGTTGGTGTTGCATCCATATGAACCCATTTACCATTTAAATAAACCATATTCCAATAATGTGTTTTATCGGTTGTCCAAATAATTTTGGATGAATATCCTTTTGCTTTTAAAAGAGCATTAAAAACATAAGCATGAACAATACAATTACCTGAACGATTAGTTAACCCATACCATGTTGGATCACTTCCACCATTATTAGTACTATATTTAATTGTTCTAACATAATCTCTTATTGCTTCTGCATTACTTGATAAAGAACTTGCGGTTTTATTAACTAATTCATTAGTATCACTTTGATCATGATTAACAGAAATAACTCTTTTAACTGTTGTTTTATTACCTAGTTTATCACTTGATGTATAAATAGCATAATAAGTACCATGTTTAGTTACATCAACACCACTACTATCTACTGAAAAATCACAATTACCATAATTAGTATCATATGATGATACCCCTTTTCGATAATCAATTTTCGTATTTTTATTAACAGTTAGTTTAGAAACTCCTGATATTTTTGGTCCATCTTTATCTTCCACAATTTTTAATGTTGCTTCTTTGGTAATTTTATTACCATTTTCGTCAGATGCTTCAATAGAAATCTTTTGTTCTCCTAACTTATTATAATTAATTTCTGTTAATAAATTAAGTGAAACCTTACTTACTTTATCTTTGGCTTTACTAACAAAATCATTAACACTATTTACTTTTCTTCCTTTATAAATAGTAACATTTTTTAAAATCAATTCTGGTGGTGTAACATCTTTGGTTTTTTCTATTTTAACTTCCACTTCCATATCATTTTTAATACTTTTAAGAGAATACATCCCTTCATTACTATTATTAATATTATCAATATCACTTTGTTTAATAGTATCAATATCTTTTTTATCATGAACTAAATCTTCTCTTTTTAAAATATTACCCATTTCAATAGAATATTCTTTTTTTACCCATGAAATAAAAATCGTATTGTCTTTAACTGTTTTATTATTATACTTATCTTTAGCGATTACTTTTATTTTATATTCACCATAATTAGTTTTATCATAATTACCTTCATAAGATAATTCATATTCACTTTCATCAGTCACATCTACAATAAAATCATTAACATCAATTTCATAATTTAAACTTTCAAATAAATTTTGTGTTTCTAATTTTGGTGGTGTTGTATCAACAATAATAACTTTTTTATGATATTCAATAAATAAATATTTTAAAGGAACATTATATTCTCCTACCTTTTTAAAATTAACACCGGATAAATCAACAGAAACACCTTTATTCGTTCCATATTTAATAAATTCTTCTACATGAATTTCTTTTGCTCCTAGTTCTATCGTTATATCTTGAAATTTCGTTAATAAATAACTGGTAACAACACCTATTAAACCAATAACAATAATAAGTATTATTTTAATAACTTTCTTTTTATTACCTTTTTTGTCATTAACATTTTTCTCATCAATTATTTTATTATCATCTTTTTCTTCGTTAACATTTTTCTTGCTTACATTTTTCACTTCTACCACAACCTAACTTTTTATTTTATACCATAATATTTTATTAATTACAATATTTATTTATCATTTTTTATTTCATTTTTAGGTATTAAATGATAGTCATACATTACTTTAGAGTGATTATCTAATATTAATTCTTTATTAATAATCTTTTTGGTTTTCTTGTCTTTAGTTATTTTATATATTTGTGAAATACGATAATATTCTTCTCCTTCTTTACGATAATGATGATTCATTTCCTTTAGTTCATATGAATACTTCGTATCTTTAATTCCTCGTAACTCTCCATGTAATTCACCATCTTCTATCCATACAAGAATTTGAATAGGATAATCTTGATTATTTTTAAAACGATAATCTAAATTATTATAGAAAATGGATGTTCCAGTTCCAAATGGAACTCTTCTTTGACTATCAGGAAATAAGGCATCCGTATGATGATGTAATTCTACTACTTCCAATGGACTATTTAAAACCATATAGTGAATTAAATTAGCCATTTGACATAAACCACCACCAATACCACTACCAACATTTCCTTTAGTAATAGTTAAACCTTCTTTAAAACCTCTTTTCTTACTTGGATTGCCTACTAATTTCCAAAAAGAAAATATTTCCCCTGGATTAATAATAATACCATTAATTCTTTCACAAGTTATTAAAATATTATTTACTTTATTTTCCTGTAAGGTCATATCAACACCATTTAATTTTCTTAGAAGAATTGACGAATGATCTTTTATTAAATACGGATATGGTTTCATATCTTTTTTACTAGCTAAAACATCTTTACTTAATAAATTCTTTATTTTTCTTAAAATAATTTCTTTTTCTAAAGATATTTTAAAAGTTAATGGATTTATTTCACAAAATAATTTTCTCTTTTTATTTTCATTTCCAAAGATTTTTCGGATAATTCCCATTTTATATAAATAAATAAAATATAATAAAGCCCCAACTAAAGTATAAACAATAATAATATAGATATTACCACTACGTCTCATAGAAAAGTTTGGCATAACTATACTAAGAAGACAAATACCTAATGCCATAATTAATGATGCAATAAGCAAATGTATTAAATTCTTTAATGTATCATAAAAACTAATTTGAAACTTCTTTTTTAAACGTATAATACAAATAATAAATGGTAATAAATAACCAAGAATGGTTGCTGTTATACTACCATAATGTGCACTTAATCCTAAATTATTGAATAAATATACAAGAGGAATATTAAAAATCACTTTTGTTAATAAACCAACTACTAAACAAATAATGACATATTTATAATCTTTCAATAACTGAATAATCGTTATCGCGGTTGAAAATAAACATACAAAAAAGGCAGTATAAATAGAATATGATAGAGTACTAAAACCTAATTCATTATAGCCATAAAATAAGATCCATACTGGTTTTGATAATAAACTAAGCCCTATGGTCATTGGTAAAATAAAGAATAATAAAACACTAAAAGTCTTATTAATATCATTACTAACTTTTTGATGTTCCTTAATAATAAAATTCTCACTTAAATTTGGAACTAAACTAATAATAATACCTGTTCCTATTGATGTAATAATCATATTTAATTTATTACCCCAAGTTGTAAAAATACTCATAACACTTTCTGCATCATTAACACTATATCCAATATTATTAACTAATACTTTAACAAGAAATAAGACATCCACTGAATTATAAAGTGTTTTAAAAACATCAATTAATACAAGTGGTAATGCATAAAGAATAATTTGTTTAAAAATTTCTTTATCTGTTGTTTTTCTTACACTACCTTCTTTTTCAAATTCTTTCTTATGACGATAGTATTTTTCAAGAATATAAAAGTACGCAAAGAATGCTCCTACAGTTGCTCCAAATACAGCGATTCCCACAGACGTAACTAAAGATAAATTAAGTATTTTAAGTGAAACATAACTTCCAACCAGAATAATCGTTACTCTTACTACTTGTTCAATAATTTGACTAACGGATGTGGGTTTTATAAACTTATGTCCTTGTAGATAACCACGATAAATACTAAGTATTGGGGCAATAAGAATAGCACTAGAAATAATTCTAATAACAAGTGTTATCTCATCTCTTGTATTACCACCTGTAATATCACCAATAATTAAATAAGAAATAAAAGGTGCTAAAAGAAATAAAATAATGAAAGAAACACTACTTAATACAATAGCCATCTTCTTTCCAATTTGAAAAGCTCTTTTTTTATCACTTTCAAGCCCTAAAGCATTATATTCACTAATTATTTTACTAATAGCCATTGGAAGACCTGCAGAACTAATATTTAAAAAGATATTATAAATATTATAAGCATATCCGTATAAGGCTCCTCCCTTTTCTCCTATTATTTGATAAAAAGGAATGACATATAAAATACCAATGATTTTCGTTAAAAATATTCCAAGAGTTGCAATAAAAGCCCCTTTTAAAAAACTATTCTTCTTCATAATATACTTCCTCTATTAAACAATACTATTTTATCAAAAAAAAGCATATTATAAAAGAGATATTTTAAAATATATCTTAAATTAGAAAAACACCTATTCAATGTGTCAAACTTCATTGTGCATTTAGCATAATTATAGATAATCATCATTTAATTTTATAGTAAATGTCATTAACGTGATACCTTTTATTATTAATCATAAAATTAATATTTCGAAGTGCAATATATTTGTTAGTTTCATTAACATTATTATTGGTTTTGAAATATACAAGAGGAACGTTTTCATTTTTAATATTATAATTTCCATCATGATTATCTTTATTTAAATTATCTGCTTTAACAAAATTTAATCCACTTCCATAATCAAGAAAAAAACTTAAGTTCTTCACTTCATCTTGGAAATCAGAAGAAATCTTACAAACAATAACATCTTTTTCATCACAACTAATAATAATATTAGCCTTATTGTAAAGAGAAGATTCATTATAATAAGTCTTTTTTATTATCAAAATAACAATTCCCAATAATATCAAAAGTATTATTAAT
>CADCJQ010000025.1 GCA_902801795.1 uncultured Erysipelotrichaceae bacterium | reverse complement strand
CCGAGTAGTAAACTATGTAATCATTGTGGAACGAGAAATGAAGTAAATGACTTATCTATTAGAAGTTTTGAGTGTAAAAAATGTAAATGTATGAATGATCGTGACGAGAATGCTAGCCTTAATATTTTAGAAGAAGGTATAAAAATTGCATTTAATGAAGGGTTGATAATTGTATAAATAAATAATATGGTAAACAAAAAAAGAACAAGAAACTTGTTAAGGGTGGCGACCATCCGGTTTGTCTATGAGTACTTTAGTACGAGTAGAAATAACTTTTCGTGAGAAAAGTTTAGTGAATTACGAAGTAATTTGCTTTTGTTCTTTTATCAGTATCTACTAGCATACCTAAATAATTATCTAATTCTTCACTTGTTATTTCATTGATTTGATATAAAAATGAAAGAGTCCAAATTAAATTATTATATTTTAGAAAACGAGATTTGTTATCTTTCATCATATTTATTTGTTTTATTGTTCCTAAGATATTGATGTTCATAATTCCTCACTTAGTGATTATTATATTCTTTTTTAGTTATTTTGACAATTAGGTAAAAGCACATTCTTTATTATTCATTTATCATAGGATAAATTAGATAGGAGGTTTTTATGTTTCAAGATAGATGTTATGATCGTGATATTGATGTAAATAATAATTTTTATGCGGAAAATATGGTTAATGATGTTGATATGAATTATAATGGTAATAATATGGATATGGGAATGAATATGGATATGAATTATCAAGATAATAGTTGTAATCAACCGATAATTGAACCTATGCAAGAAAAATGTGTTCATCGTACAATAATGCATCAAGTTCCTCATGTATGTCCCATTCGTACTAAAATAATTAATCATCATGTATATAAACATACATATCGTCCAGAGTATTCTTGTTGTGAAGAAAATGTTGTAAGTAATATTGATAATGGTTCTTGCTGTAACTTTAGATAAGCCTTTAGGCTTATTTTTCTTTTTTAAATAATGTCAATTACTTTTATTTTAGAGAGTTATTTGATATAATGTGTAAGAGGTAGATAGAATGAATTTAGATACATTAAATGAAGAACAAAAAGAAGCAGTTACTTATTTAAATGGACCACTTTTAGTACTTGCGGGAGCAGGTAGTGGTAAAACCAAAGTTTTAACTAGTAGAATTGCATATTTAATAGAAAAAGGGATTAGCCCTTATAATATTTTAGCAATTACTTTTACAAATAAGGCAGCAGCGGAGATGAAAGAACGTGTTATTAAATTAATTGGTGGAGAAGCATCAAGTATGCAAATATCAACCTTTCATTCTTTTGGTTTACGATTAATACGGGAAAATCATGAATATTTAAATTTAGATAGTAATTTTGCAATATTTGATACAGAAGATAGTTTAACCGCTATTAAAAGAGTTTTAAAAAGATTAGATATTGATAGTAATAAATTTACTCCTAAGGCTTTTCGAAATAAAATAAGTAGTTTAAAAAATGATTTAATTACCCCTGAAACATTTCAAAGACGTGCGATGGATGATTTTGATAAAATGACGGTTGATGTCTATAAGGAATATGAAAAAGAACTTATGGATGATAATGGTGTTGATTTTGATGATTTACTTATTTTACCAATTAAATTATTTAAAGAAAATCCTAGTGTATTAGAAAAATATCAAGAAAGATTTAAATATATTTTAATTGATGAATATCAAGATACTAATGAAGCTCAGTATATTTTAACCAAGATGTTAGCATCACGTTATCAAAATTTGTGTGTAGTTGGTGATTCGGATCAAGCAATATATGGTTTTCGTGGGGCTAATTTTAAAAATATTTTAAATTTTGAGAAAGATTATAAATTATGTAAAACAATTATTTTAAAGAAAAATTATCGTAGTACAAAAGTTATTTTGGATGCAGCGAATTCGGTTATTAAACATAATATTAATCGTCATCCTAAAGATTTAGAGTCTGTTAATGGTGAAGGGGAACTAATAACATATTATCGTGCGAGAAATGGTATTGAAGAAATAAATTTTGTAGCGGATACTATTAGTGATTTACAAAAAAAAGGGGAATCATTAGATGATATAGTTATTCTTTATCGAACTAATGCACAGTCACGTCTTTTTGAAGATGAGTTTTTAAAAAGAAATTTACCATATCGAATGATTGGAGCGATTAACTTTTATGCAAGACGTGAGATTAAAGACTTAATGGCATATTTAAAACTTATTAATAATACTAAAGATGCTATTAGTTTACTTCGAAGTATTAATACACCTAAGCGTGGTATTGGTAATAAAACAATTGAAGATATTATTACCAAAAGTAATGAACAAGGAATTAGTTTATTTGATGCTATTGATAGTGGGAAAGCCCTTACTTTTAAAAATTTGATATTAGAGTTACAAGAAGAAAGTACGCATTTATCTCTTACCGAACTTGTTGATTTAGTACTTGATAAATCAGGTCTTAAAGAAGAACTCGTTAAAGAAAATAGTATTGAAGCGGAAACAAGACTAGAGAACTTAGAAGAATTTAAGTCTATTACCAAGTCTTTTGAAGATAAATATGGTCTTATATCGTTACCGGATTTCTTATATGAAGTAAGTCTTATTAGTGATAATACCGAAATTACGGATTCAAGTAATCGGGTTACTTTAATGACGGTTCATGCTGTTAAAGGACTAGAATTTAAGTATTGTTTTATAACAGGTCTTGAAGAAGGATTATTTCCTCATATCAATAGTTTGAATTCTAATGATGAAATTGAAGAAGAACGAAGACTATGTTATGTTGCCATAACAAGAGCAAAAGAAAAATTATATATAACTAATGCGATGACAAGAATACTTTATGGTAATAATCAAGTTAATCCTGTTAGTCGCTTTATTAAAGAAATTGATGATAATTTACTTGATTATGCTAATAAAGAAGAAACAAGTTTCTTAAAAAGACCAGAACCAAGAAAGATTCTTGATAAGGAAGAAACTAATATAGAATACAATCCCAACGATTATGTTTTCCATGATGTTTTTGGAACAGGAAAAGTTATTTCAGTAGAAAAGAGTATTGTTAAAGTAGCATTTAAAATGCCATATGGTATTAAGACGTTAATGAAGTCACATCCTAGTTTACATAAAGTATAGAGGTGAAAGATGGAAGAAGAATTATTAAAAAAAATTGAAGAACTAAAAGAAAAATATAGAGAAGAGATATATATACAAAAAAAGAATGTTCCTGAATTAGATGATTTGTATTATGATTTAATTAGTTCATTAGCGATTAATGATCCAGATAAAGCTAAATATTATGCAGGAAGATTTTTTCAAACAATTAGTGTGCCATGTAAAATTAGAATCAATGAATTTTTATTACTTCATCAATGTCCGATAGATTTATTTAATAGTCTAGGAATTTGCTTTTATGATTATGATGTATTTATGGATATGTCTTCCGAATTAGAAGAAAGAATGAAAAAAATATTTCAAAAAATGATTTCTATGAGTAAAGAGAAAACATTTGATTTAGATAATTACATTAGCAAAAGTATAGTTTATAAAACAGTTGATAAATTATATCTTCTAAAAAATGACATTAATAATGTTAAAAAAATAACTACCGATTATAGCTGGATGTTAGAAGATGTAAATATAATATTAGATTATTTAGTTAAAGAGAAGTATCAATTCAGTATGCAAGATATTGATTTTGTTGAGTATCTATTAAACTATAGTGATTATTTTGATAGATTTGTAAATGAAGCTTATTTTGATAAAGATATATTCAATAAATTAATAAAAAATGATAAATTTATGAATATCGAAAAATTAGGTGTTTTACTACAAAGGTATCCACAATTTGCAAATGAAATAAGTTTAACTATTAATGATACTGATAAAGATAATTTTATTAGAGTGATATCATCAATAGATAAAAATAGGTGTAATGCATTGTTTAAAATAAAAATTCAGGCAATAGATGTTGATTTTTTACATAAAGTGAAAAATATTTTAGGAGAAAATGTTGTTGTCAATCCACAAAGATGTTCCTCAGGGGATATTTATTATAATATTGATGAATTATTCGAAATAGATCAAAAAATAGAGGTTCTTGCTAAATCATTAAATGATTCCAATGGAAAAAAATTATCTCCCTTTGAAAAATATATTTCCGCATATATTATTGCAACTAATTTTGGTATATATAAAGAAGAGAGTAATCAAAGTTGGGCAGTTAGCAGTCGTTCTGTTTATGAAATAATGAGAAGTGCTAATAATAATGCAATTGTATGTGTTGGTTACGTAAATCTTTTAATAGAATTGTTAGCAAGAAATGGAATGGAAGAATATATTACACGGTTTGATGTAAAGGAAAAAGATGAAGGTCGTTTTAATAATAATGATAGTAATTATATAAAAGATGATAATAATCATGCCCGACTTATCGTTTATTTAAAAGACGATAAGTATAAAATTAATGGTGTTTATATGGGGGATCCTACATGGGATTCTATTTCAAAAGGCGATGTTCCAGGTAAAAAGAATTTCCAAATGGTATAATGGATTTAAAATTTAATGAATCTAATTTTCGTGTTTTAAGTGATAAATTTGGTATAAATGTTTCTGAATATTTTCATAATCCAGTAGATATTGATACAATTGTTCGAGCATTATGCGGAGTTAATCGTTTTGTTTCTAAAAAATATTCAAGTATGCCAGAAACCATTGATATTTCTAATACGGGATATACACAAGAAGAATATAATAAAGCTGCTTTACAATTAGGTAGTGAAGCATTATTTAAATTTGACGAACATTTACAAAAACTACCTATTGATAAATTAATTGAGTATTTAAAAGATGAATACGATTTATCATATACTAACATGAGTATTTTATTTACATTGCTTTTTAAGGAAAAAGTTGGGAAAAATATCAGTGTATCTAATAATAAAGAGCATTTTATTATACAATATGAATATCATTTTTTTGATGAAAAAGGAAATCTGAAATATCAAGAAGAAGATATTGAAAAAATAAATAAGGCCTATAATAAACCATTTAGTGATTTTTCATGTTTTTATCATGATATATATGAAATTAAACCGAATGATACACTAGAAAGTATTATATTTATGATGAAAAATATGGAAGATAATTATGATGAAATTCTTGAAAGAGAATTTAATACTATTATTTCAAATGAAAATATGGTAAGATAAAGAAAAGGAGAAAATTATGAAAAAAGATTTAACATTAGTAATACTTGCGGCTGGTATGGGAAGCCGTTTTGGAGGACTTAAACAAGTAGAACCAATAGGTCCTAATGGAGAGTTTATTATTGACTATTCCATTTATGATGCTATAAAAGCCGGTTTTACCAAAGTTATCTTTATTATTAAAGAAGATATTTATGATTTATTTAGAGATACTATTGGTAAACGTGTCGAAGAAAAAATTCCTGTTGAATATATTTTTCAAGATATTAATGATGTACCTAATGGTGTTATGATACCAAAAGAACGTATTAAACCTTGGGGAACCGCTCATGCCGTTTTATCATGTAAAGATAATGTTCAAGGAAATTTTGTTATGATTAATTCAGATGATTTTTATGGAAGAGATGCTTATATGAAAATAGCTGAATACTTCAATAATAGTGAAAGTGATGATTATGTTATGGTATCATTTAGAGTAGCGAACACAATGACGGAAAATGGTAGTGTAAAGCGCGGTGTTTGTGAAAGTAAGGATGGTCATTTAACGAATATTATTGAAAGTTCTATTGAGAAAGTAAATGATAAAATTATTGCAACTCCACTTGATGGAAGAGATAGTTTTGAAGTTGAAGCCAATAGTTTAGTATCTATGAATTTCTTTGGCTTTACACCACGTATGTTTAAAGCCTTATCTGATGGTTTTATAAAGTTTTTTGATGATAATAAAAATGATTTATCAAAATGTGAATATTTAATACCAGATGTTGTTTTTGATGAAATTAAAAAGGGTGTTAAAGTAAATATACTAGAGTCAACTGATAAATGGCTTGGTGTAACATATAAAGAAGATAAAGAGTATGTTGTTAGTGAAATTCAAAAACTTGTAGATAAAGGAGTATATCCTAATAACTTATGGAAATAAAAGAAAGAATTGATGAATTAGTTAAGATTATCAATGAAGCAGATTATAATTATCATGTTTTAGATAATCCTACGATAACAGATCAAGAATATGATAAATATTTAGAGGAATTAAATAAATTAGAAAGTAAGTATCCCGAATTAATTAGAGATGATTCACCGACAAGAAAAATTGGGGGAGAAGTACTTGATAAATTTGAAAAAGTAACGCATGTAAAACCAATGATGAGTTTATCAGATGTTTTTAATTATGATGACATTTCTTTATTCGATAGTCGTATCAAAAAAGAAGGAGTTAATCCCGAGTATGTTTGTGAACTTAAAATTGATGGATTATCGGTGTCTTTGTTATATGAGAAAGGCGTATTTAAAAGAGCTGCTACTCGCGGAAATGGAATAGTAGGTGAAGATATTACTAGTAATGTAAGAACGATTAAAACAGTACCAATGCATATTAAAGAAGATATTGATATTGAAGTTCGTGGTGAAATATTCATGAGTAAAAAAACACTAGAAGAATTAAATAAAGAAAGAGAAAAAAATGGTGAACCTTTATTTAAAAATTGTCGTAATGCCGCCGCGGGTTCTATTAGACAATTAGATTCTAGTATTGCTAAAAAACGTAATTTAGAGGTTTTTATTTATCATCTTCCCAATCCTGAGGATTATGGTATTAAAACTCAACTTGAATCATTAGAGTATATGGAAAAACTTGGCTTTCGAACGAATAAAGATAATAATAAACTCGTTAAAAACATTGATGAAGTATTAAATTATATTCAAGAAAAAGGTAAGATAAGAGAGAGTCTTCCTTACGATATTGATGGCGTTGTTATTAAACTTAATGATTTATCTGATCAAAAAAAAGTTGGTTATACTCTTCGTTATCCTAAATGGGCAACAGCTTATAAGTTTCCAGCAGAAATTAGTTATACAAAATTAACAGATATTAAATTTACTGTTGGACGCACTGGTCAAGTAACTCCCAATGCTATTTTAGAACCGGTTAGTGTAATGGGGTCAACTATTTCTAAGACAACTTTGCATAATGAAGATTTTGTCTTGGAAAAAGGTATTAAAATTGGCGATATTGTTGGTATAAAAAAAGCCGGTGATGTTATACCAGAAGTTGTTTGTGTACTAAAAGAAAGACGTACAGGTAAGGAAAAAGATTTTGTTATGACAAAAACTTGTCCTATTTGTGGTAGTTTATTAGTAAAACATGAAAATGAAAGTGCTTATTATTGTGAAAATAAGGATTGTGATCGAAGACAAATCGAAGCCTTAATACATTATGCAAGTAGGGAAGCAATGAACATAACTGGATTTGGTGAAAGAATTATTGAAGATTTTTATAACTTTGGTTATATTAAAAGCGTAATTGATTTTTATAAATTAGATGAGATTCAGGAAGAACTTAAAGATTTAGAAGGATTCGGCAATAAAAGTATTGAAAATTTATTAAATGAAATAGAAAATAGTAAACATAATTCTCTTGAAAGATTATTATTTGGTTTAGGAATTCGTTATGTTGGCAAGAAAACAGCTAAAATACTCGCTAAATACTATAAGAATATTAATAATTTATTTGAAGCAAGTTATGAAGAATTAGAAAATATTACCGATATTGGTGATAAAATCGCAGGTAGTGTTTATGAATATTTTCATAATGAAGATAATAAAGCATTAATTAATAAATTAAAAGAATTAGGACTTAATATGGAATATCTTGGTGATGATAAGGAATTATCAGAGTTTAGTGGTAAAACCTTTGTTATTACAGGTACCTTATCACAGGGAAGAGATGAAATTAAAGAAAAAATTGAGTCTGTTGGCGGAAAAGTATCTGATTCTGTAAGTAAAAAAACTAGTTATTTAGTTTTAGGGGAAAATCCAGGTAGCAAATATAATAAAGCTCTTACTTTAGGAGTAAAAATAATTCATGAAGATGAATTAAATGAAATGTTTGGAGAAAATAATGAATAAAGAATATTTAAGAAATAATAAAAAACAAAAGAAATCATTGAAGAAATATCGTAATGCTTTAATTAAAGTTGTTATTGGAAGTATTATTGCGGTTTTGGGATTAACAATTCCCGGACGTATTATTACTGGCTTTTTAGGAAAAGCAATTATTGATGCAGAATTATCTAATTTAATTGCCATTTTAACAAAAACCTTAATGATGGCAGGCGGTGTAGCATCAACAGTCGTAAATACTATTAAAGCACATTCCGCTATGAAAGAATATGGTAATTTAGAAGATGAAGAAGAAGAAATAGTCAATTACCTTGAAAAAGAAAAAGATGATAGCAAAGAGAAATCTTTATCTTTAGAGAAAGAATTGATAAAAGAAAAAGATAAGAATAAAGATATAAAAAAAGATCAAGAATTAGATAATGATAAATTATCGGTTTTAAATAACGACATACAAGAAACGTACAAAAATAATAAAGAAGATGTTAAAGTAAAAAGAAAATGAAATGCTATGTTATAATAAGTAATTCCAAAAATTGGATTACTTTTTTTAATTTTATAATAGTATAATGAAATGTGGGGGGATTATTATTAAAATATTTATTTTATTATTTTATTTACTTGTAAGTAATATTGATATTTATGACAACTTTACTTATGTAAATAAAGAGATTAATATCTTTGGAAAGATTCCAGAAATAATTACTGTTATAAAGGAAGAAGAAAAAATTAAAACAGAACCTGTTTTAGCAACATATCATGGCCCTATAACAGCCTATGGTCCTGATTGTTATGGTTGTAGTGGGATAACATCAAGTGGTCAAAATGTTCGGAATAATATCTATTATCATGACAAAGATTATGGAAAAATAAGAATTGTTGCAGCGGATAAAAGTCTTCCTTTTGGAACTATCATTAGGATAAGTGATTTAGATATCTTTAGTGAACCTATTTTAGCGATTGTTCTTGATCGTGGTAGTGCTATTGGATTTAATAGAAAAGTATACTTTGATTTATTATATCCAAGTGAAAAAGAAACCAATTTTTTTGGCAAAAGAACTGCAACTTTTGAAGTATTAAGAAGAGGATATTAACAACATTTTAGTCTAATATGTCAAGAAAATGTCTTGATAATTAGACTTTTTTTGTTAAAAATACGATTTTTAAAGGTAAAAATTTGACAAATTATGTAAAGTATGCTATAATTTAATCACCAAATGGATAGAAGGCTATCCATGAGATTAGGGGTGGTTTTATGAAACAAAGTTATATTTTTGAATATCAAAATGAGAATGAATTTAGAAAAATTGAGCGATCAGTTAGAAAGTATAATATGCTAGCGTATAAGAAATTAACTTTCGACTATTATCCTCAAATTAAAAATGGTGATTTCTTAGGTAAATTAGTTAGTGAAGAAAATGATGGTGAAACAGGAGGTTCAATTAAATCATATGATTTAGTACTTCCTACAGATGATATGTTTGTTAAAGTTCATGGTGAAGTTATACTTCATTATACTGTATATGAAGATAAGAAAATTGTTCTTTTAACTAATATTACTTGTGATGATAATATCTTAGAAGAAGGACACCGTGCTGAACTTAAGGCTTATAAAGGTGTTATGATATCAAAAGATAATCCAGAGAAAGATATGTTTAAGATTAATTTATTAAATATGTTACAAAAATAAGAATACTAGTGATAGTATTTTTATTTTTTTCTTGCATTTCTGTTATTTTGTTATATAATTAAGATATCAATTATGGAGGTAGTATGGAAAAAATTGATGTATTATTTAGTGAAGAAATGATTACTAAAAGAGTTAAGGAACTCGCTAATGAATTTTATTTAAAATATCATGATGAAGAGGTTGTTTTTGTTTGTACATTAAAAGGTGCTGTATTCTTCGCTTGCGATTTATTAAAAAATTATCGTGGGGATGCTCGTTTGGAATTTTTAAGAGTATCAAGTTATGAAGGAGAGTCATCAACAGGAAAAATTAATTTAAAATTACCACTTAAGGCTGAAAATATTCATGGTAAGCATGTTATTATCATTGAAGATATTGTAGATACTGGTTATACTTTAGAGTATATTACAAAATATGTTAATGATATGAAACCTAAATCAATGATTACTTGTACTTTACTTGATAAAAAAGCAAGACGTGTTGTTGATATTAATCCTGATTATAGTGGTTTTGTAGTTGATGATTTATTTGTTATTGGTTATGGACTTGATTATGATCAAAAATATCGTAATTTACCTTATGTAGGCGTTGTTGTTAAAGAATAGTAAAAAATAGTGTCAATTATACAATTAAAGAATAAGAAATTATTCTTTTTTTCTTTAAAATTTGTTATAATGAATATGGTAGGTGAAAATGAAAAAGGTAAATGAAAATGGTGTTAAAGTTAATAATTTATCTCTTATTATAGCATTTTTGTTTTTTATTGTCTTAATTATCCGTCTTATTCATTTATCACTTAGTGTAGAAGTAGATGGAATCAATCTTCAAAAATTTGCTAAAACACGTACAACAAGAACAATTGATTTGCCAGCCAAACGTGGTAATATATATGATAATAATGGAAATATTTTAGGACAAGATGTTTCAAGTTACACTTTAATTGCCTATCTAGATCCAAAGAGAACTATTAATGAAAATAATCCCAAACATGTTGTTGATAAAGAAAATACTGCTCGTATTTTGTCAACAATCATTGATATTGATTATGAGACGATATTAAAGTATTTATCTAAACAAAATGTTTATCAAACAGAATTTGGTCCTAAAGGAAAGGGATTAACTGAAATAATTAAAGATAAAATTATTGCTACAAAACTTCCAGGACTTGACTTTATTGAAACGAAGAAAAGATACTATCCATATGGTGATTTTGCTTCATATTTAGTCGGTTATGCTAAAGAAAATGAAAAGGAAAAAGTTGTTGGTGAATTAGGTGTTGAAAAATACTTTAATGATAAATTAACTGGTCGTGATGGATATACCATTTATCAAAAAGATCGTAATGGTTATAAAATTGCCGGTACAACAGAAGTTACTGAAGATGCTATTAATGGTGCTAGCGTTTATTTAACAATTGACAATAATGTTCAATTCTTTGTTGAAAAAGCCTTATCTCGTAGGACGGATGATGTTTCAGATAGTATAACAATAGTTGCCGCTGATGCCAAAACAGGAGAAATACTTGCATATGCTACTAATCCAAGTTTTGATCCTAATAAAAGAAATATTACTAATTATATGGATCCTATTTCAAGTGTTGCTTTTGAACCAGGAAGTACTATGAAAATATATACTTATATGGCCGCTTTAGAAAGTGGTGTTTATGAAGGAAAGGCTAAGTATAAATCCGGTTCTTTTACTACCAAAGATAAAACAGTTATTAGTGACTGGAATGGTGTAGGTTGGGGATATATTACATATGACCAAGGTTTTATTTTCTCTAGTAATACTGCGGTTGTTAATATTATGGATAAGTATATGGATGCCGATACTCTAAAAAATTATTTATTAAAATTAGGATTTGGTTCAAAAACAGGTGTTGATGTTCCCATGGAAGCAAGCGGTAAAATTGGCTTTAAGTATGAGACAGAAATCTTTAATGCTGCTTTTGGGCAAGGTATTACAACAACACCAATTCAACATATAAAAGCTTTAACTTCAATTGCAAATGATGGTGATTTATTAAAACCATATGTTGTTTCCAAAGTTGTTGATGCTAACGGAGATATTATATATTCTAACGAAAGAACAGTTCTTGATCATGTTGCATCAAGTGATACCATAAGTTATATTAAAAATTTAATGTGGCATACCGTTAACGATGGTAATGGAGCCGGTCATGGATATGCGATTGATGGCTTTGATATCATTGGTAAAACTGGAACGGCTCAAATAGCGAAAACTGATGGTAAAGGTTATTTAAATGGTTACCGTGATTTAAACCGTAGTGTTTCTTTAATGTTTCCTAAAGATAATCCTAAAATTATTCTTTATGGTGTTGCTAAACAGGCAGTTAGTACCCAACAACTTGTACCAATTATGAAAGAAATAATTACTAATGTTTCAAAATATTATAATATTTATGAAGAAAACGCTACCAATATAAAAGAACAAGAATATACGTTAGATAATTATTTAAATAAAAAAGTGTCAGATATTAAAGAAGAGTTAAATAACAATGATATAAAAGTTATTACTATTGGTGATGGTGATACAATAATAAAACAGTATCCTTCAAAAGATATTAAAGTAATTAAAGGAGACATCGTTTATTTATTAACCAATGGTAATAAGATGATTATGCCTAATATAATAGGATTTAGTGAAAAAGAAGTTGAGGTCTTAGCAAATTTCTTGAATCTTGAAGTAAAAATAAATGGTAGTGGTTATGTTAAAGAGCAAAGTATTAAGGAAAATGAAGAAATAACTAGTGAAAGTATTTTGGAAGTTGAACTGGCATTAGAATATTAGGAGGAATATGAAAACAATTAGTTTTAAAGAAAAATATTTAATCTTTTTAGTAATGGTATGTTTTATTGTTATAGGATTATATTATAGTTATGCTATTTTTGTAACTAAACAATTACAAGAAAATGTTGTATCATTAAGGACAACTGAAAGTAATGTTCTTTTAAAAATAAATGATGGAAATAATAAAGTTAGTATTAAAGCCAATAGTGAACAATTATTAAAAATATCTCTGGAAAATAATAGTGAAATAGAATATTTTTATGAAATATATTTTAAAGGAAATAAGACAAATGTTTTTGTTACGGGCAATCAAGATTTAGTTAGAAGTAAAATTCTTAATAAGGAAAACAAAATTATTAATATTAATGTAGTTAACAAAAATAGTGAAGATGTCGAATTAGAATTTATTGTTAAAAATAATATTAAAGAAAATAGTGTTAAAGAAATAGGTTATAGTTATATAAATGAATATAATAATTATGATCATAGTAAGGCAAATAAACCAGAAATAAAGAGTTTACCACTTATTCCAGTTGCTTATAAAAGTACTTCATTACAAGATGGTTATTGGTATAAAGTAAGTGCTGATAATGATAAAGATTTATGGTATGATTATGATCATGGAATATGGGCCAATGCGGTTTTAGTAAGTAATGCAAACTATTCCAAATATCAAAATGTAGATGATGGTGAAAAAATAGAAATAGGTGATATTTTAGGTTTTTATGTTTGGATTCCTAAATTTAAATATACTATTTTAAATGAGGCAAGTTATACTAATTTTGAAAGAATGAATAATGTTATTTTTGAAAATGAAACAACAGGAACAATAAGTTGTACTGATAAAATTAGTAGTGATATGGATAATCATATCTATAGTGAAACGTGTTTTGATGGAATTAATGGTAAAATATATGATAATTTAAGTACTTATACACATCCAGCGTTTTATGATAATCAGGGTTTTTGGGTCTCTAAATTTTTAATAAGTGAAGGGGATAATTTAAGGAGTATTCCCGATGCGACCATGATGAAAAAAAATATTAGTGAAGCTCTTTCCCTAAGTAGTAATGTTGTTAAAGGGAAATCATTTTTATTATCAAATATGGAATATGCGAGTATTGTTATTTTAAGCAATAGTAGTTATGGAAAAAGTGGTAATAGTAATTATTATACAGATGATAACTATACTTTTAAGAGGATTTATAACAATAATTATTTATATGATTTAACAGGATGTAGTAGTGATTACACTAATTTTAGTAAGAGTTTTAATACGAATACTAGTAAAACATGTATATCATATAATGATTTAACTAATGCTTCACATATTGCTAATGGTATTAAATATAATGTTTATGAGATAGGACCAGGGGCTAGTACAACAGGCACAGTATATGGTGTATATGATATGGCCAATATTCATGGTGAACTTTTAGATGCTTTTGGAACTAATAATTTGGGTGTTTCGGATTATTCTAGTAGTCATAGTGATTTATATTCTTATAATGAATATCAAGGAATTGTTGGAAGTTCATCTAGTGCTTATAATTTAAATCGTTATAAGTTAGGCGATGCTATAAAAGAAAACTTCCGTACTTTATCCAAAAATGGTATGTGGCAAGGTGGTATCCTTAATCAAAAAGAAAAAGAAGGGGTATTTCTTCGAGGAGGTAATGGAGAAATCAAAAATGCTAGTATTTATACAACAAGTATTGTTGATTATGAATATAAAGCGCCTTTTAGAATAAGTATAAAAAATAATTAATTGACATAAAAATTTTCTCTAAATAATGAATTTTAGGGAAGTTTTTTATATAATAAATATATAAAAATATATTTTTAGTTGACATGTAAAATTTGACAATAATAAATAAATATGATATAATGTACTCAATAAATGCTTGGGGGGATAATGATGAGTTTTAAAAATTTGAAATTGATATGCTTGGATAATGATGATGTTTTGTTTCGTTCATCACCATTAATTCAGTACCATGTTGTACGTAACTTTCCACATTTTTCTACTAATATTTTAAATGCGAGAGAGCGTACATTAAGTGCACTTAATTATCAATATGACTTGATGAAACAGGAAATTGATAAGGCAAGAAGAGAAAGCAGAATACCTAATTTACCTGACTTTAATAAGGTTCGTAATGATGTTATAAGAGAGAGTTCATCTCCTAGTAGTGATTTTGAATATGAATATTATATAAGACCACTTATTGAACTAGGAGAAAGTATTGAACTTGCTAAAAATGATAAAGAGATGTTCTTGGAAGAGCGTGATGCAACTATCGAACGTGATGGTAAAAAGCCTGATGGTGTCATACCATATCATCAAATATATCAAGAAGCCAATTGGATTCCTTATACAAAAGAAAATGTTCAAAACTTATATAAAATATTTGGAGAAAGATTAATTAGTTTAACCGCTCATAATGGTATTGATGATATGCATGGACGTGAGTTTGAAGCTAAAGGGGAAGCAGTTCATAAAATGGTAAAAGAAATGATGCATTATGGACTACGCTTTCATGCAACAGAACATCAAGAAGGTAAAAGAAGACCAAGAAATAGTAAGAGTGAAAAAATAATGGAAATATATGGGTTAGATGACTTAAAGGGTGTAGTAAATGTTGATGATAGTTTAGAAAACTGTTTAGATATTTATAATCATGGTGGAAGTCCAATCTTAATTAGTCCATATAAAACTAATCCGTATGGTTTTGCTACATCAAGAAGCACTAAACCAGAAAGTATTTATCGTGAATTAGAAAGATTAGGTTACGGAGATGATAGTGATGAAATTCTTCAAAAACCTAAAATATATAGAAAATAGGGGGATTTAAAATGGATAATAAAGTTTTTATACTAGATATTAATGGTAATATAATTGATCCAAAAGATTTGAAAAATAAATTTGTATTGGTTTTAGATCATGATGGAATAATTCATCCTAATGAATTGATAGAAGAATATATTAAAAAAATCGATTATCGTGCATCTGATGAATATAAATCAATATTATCAAAAATGATGGATGAACGTGAATTAACTGATGAAAGATTTAATTATCTTATTAGAGAACATTATTTTATAAAAGATCAAGTATTGGAAGAGGTAAAAGAAGAATTTAAAGGTAAAATACCTTATGACGTAATATATACGATTAAAAACGCCTATGAAGGAGTTTTAGATACTATTAGATTTGTATATGTAAGTAGAGTGTTTGATGCATTTATTTTGAATAGTCATCGTAATTGTCAATTCGAAATAGACGGAAAAGATAGTTTTCACAAAAAGTATTTGCCATTTCTTCAAACGTTTTATCCGCCATTTCATCAAGAAAAATATGATCCAACACTACCAAATCTTTTAGATAATAATGATCGTGTTCGAACTAATAAAGGTCTTTATTTAATGAATCAGTTAGGGGTTACAAACTTAAAAGGTTTTTATGCTGTTGATGATAGTGCTGGTATTTGTAAAGAATATAAAGAATGTGGAGCAAAATCATTTTATAAAGCACCTAATGTACCAAGTTCAGCGATTATTATGCAAGCAGCTAGTGCAGCCTATAATGATCGAAGAGAATTAAGAAATGATGAAGATAAAGGAAGAGGTGCCTATTGCAAAGTGCGATAGGTATCTTTTTTGTCAAATTTATGTCAATCACTATATTTTGGTATTAATATTAAGAGAAAAATATAGTATACTTATTACTAGGAGGACAGAAAGATGTATTTATTAACAAAAGTTGTATTAGCGGTAATGTTAGGATTTATATCATCAGCCGTAGTTGGGCTATTTATGGTTCCTCTTTTAAAAAGATTAAAGATTGGCCAAAGAATTAGTACATATATGGATTTTTTTCATCGAAATAAAGAAGGAACTCCTACAATGGGAGGCTTAATATTCATTTTTTCGACAATTCTTGTTATGGCAGTTCTTTTAATAACTAAAAAAGTTGCATTTAATAATGATTTAAAAATTGTCTTGTTTGTTTTTGTAAGTTATGCTTTTATTGGTTTTTTAGATGATTATTTGAGTATAAAAAAAGGTGAAAATGAAGGATTAACTGTTGTTCAAAAGTTTCTGTTACAATTATTTGTTGCATTAGTTTTCTTTTATTTATATATGAAAAATGGTGGTAAAACCTCACTTATTGTTACAACTCTTGGAATTCATATTGAAATGAAATGGTTATATGGTGTTTTTATCCTCTTTATTTTAGTAGGTAGTTCAAATGCGGTTAATTTAACAGATGGATTAGATGGTTTAGCAGCAGGATTATCAGGTATTGCCTTTGTAGCATTTAGTTTAATTAGTTTAATGGTTGGTTATACCGATATGGGTATTTTTACTTTAGTATTAACTGGTTCTTTACTGGGATTTTTGATATATAATGGCTATCCGGCAAAGGTCTTTATGGGAGATACGGGAAGTTTATCCCTCGGTGCGGTAATGGGAACAATTGCGATTATCACTCATCGTGAAATAACTTTATTTATCGTTGCTTTTGTCTTTGTTATTGAAACTCTTTCTGTTATTATTCAAGTTTTTTGGTTTAAGACATTTCATAAAAGAATATTTTTAATGACACCAATTCATCATCATTTTCAAAAGTTAGGTTGGAGTGAGATTGAAATTGTACGAAGTTTTTGGGTTGTAGGGTTTATTCTTGCAATGGCTGGAATTATCTTTGGTGTATGGATCTAGAAGATTAATAATCTTCTTTTTTTATCATAAAATTAATTGGTGATATTATGAAATTTGATAAAATACTTTTTATCGATGTTATTATATTGATGCTTTTTGGATTATTAATGATTTATTCATCGAGTTCAATATGGGCAGAATATAAGTTTAATAATAGTTTTCATTATTTTATTTATCAAGGATCATTTATCATTGTAGGGATTTTTTTAATGCTTTTTTTGTCTAAAATAAAATGTTCTTTTTATTATAAAAATGCTTCTAAAATATTAATAGTTGCTTTTATTTTGTTAGTTCTTGTTTTAATACCTGGAATTGGTATTGTGCGAAATGGAAGTCGATCTTGGTTCGGTATTGGACCATTTGGGATTCAACCATCAGAATTTGCTAAACTATCACTTATTATTTTCGCATCCAAATATTTGGAAAAAAATGATAAGTTATTAAAAAATTATCAAAAAGGGGTTTTTCCTATATTGAGTATATTATTATTAACATTTGGTTTAATTATGTTAGAACCAGATTTTGGAACAGGAATGATTTTAGTTATTAGTATACTCTCTATTATGTTTGTTGCTGGTGTCAATATGAAATTCTTTTTATATTTAGGAATAATCGGTATTATCGGGATTGTCCTTTTAGTTATGATTGCCCCATATCGTATGGATCGTATTACTTCTTTCTTAAATCCATGGTCTGATCCACTAGGAACAGGCTTTCAAATCATTCAAAGTCTATATGCTATAGGTCCTGGTGGACTTCTTGGAATGGGATTATTTAATAGTCGTCAAAAACAATTTTATTTACCAGAACCACAAACAGATTTCATTTTTAGTATTATTTCAGAAGAATTAGGTGTTTTAGGTGTAATTATTGTTATTTCTTTATTTGCTATTATGTTATATCGTTCTATTAAAATATCACTTGAATGTGAGGATAAATTTAATAAATATTTAAGTTTTGGTTTAATATTTCAAATGATTGTTCAATGTATTATGAATTTATCAGTTGTTATTGGATTAATTCCAGTAACCGGGGTAACGCTTCCTTTTTTATCTTATGGTGGTAGTAGTCTTTTAATTAGTTGTATTAGCGTTGGTATCATACTTTCAATATCAAAAGAAAAAAATAATTAAATTATATTATTAATGTATAATAAAAGAAAGTCTATGACTTTCTCGTTAGAAGGTTTCATTTGTTCAAAATATAAAGAGGTTAGAAGTGTAGAACTAAACGATAGTTCTAATATTAATAAAGAAAAAATTAACAAACCTTCTGACACACTAATTATATTAAGTTAGTATGATAATAATGTGTTTAAAAAGTGATATTTTTGTGATATGTTAAGAAAAAAATGTTAAAAATATGGTAATTAAATAATTTTTTTGATAAAATAAAGGCATAAGGTGGTAAAATGTATGAAGTAACAATAGATAATTTTACTGGTCCCATGGATTTATTATTACATTTAATAAAAGAATCAAAAATGGATATTATGAATATTAAACTAGAAATAATTATTGATGAGTATCTGGAATATATCAAAAAAATGGTTGATATGAATTTAGATGTTGCTAGTAGCTATTTAGTAATGTCAACGGAATTACTAGAAATAAAATCAAAGATGTTGCTTCCTCAAGAAGAAAATGAAGATGAGGAGGATGATCCCAAAGAAAGACTTATTAATCGTTTAATATTATATGAACAGTATAAAAACCAAATCGATAGTTTTAAAAAATTAGAAAGTGAAAGAGGAAATTATTATACTAAAATTCCTTCATCTCTTAATGAATATCAAAGTGATGAAAAAAAAGTAATGCTAGAAAATGTTTCACTAGATGATTTAGTTAACGCTTTTAAAAAGTTTTTAGAAAGAGTTGAATTAGAAAAACCAGTAAATACTAAAATAACAAGAAAAGAATTAAGTGTTGAAGAAAGAATGACCAATATTAAAAAAAGGTTTCAAAATAATAAAAGAATTGCTTTTTTTGATTTATTTGATATTAAAACCAAAGAATATGTTGTTGTTACCTTTCTTGCAGTATTAGAATTATGTAAAAAACAAGAAATAATTATTATTCAAGAAGATAATTTTGATAATATTATTTGTGAAAGAAAAGATTAATGGAGGAGATTATGAAGAATATTATATTAATATTAAAAGGAATGTTAATTGGGGTAGCGAATATTATACCAGGTGTAAGTGGTGGAACATTAATGATTACGTTAGGACTATATGAAGAAGTAATCAATACAATAAGTCATTTTTTTGAAAATTTCAAAAAAAATATGAAATTTATTATACCAATAGGAATAGGAATGATTGTATCTATTTTATTACTTAGTAAAGTTATAAGTGTTTGTTTAGAGAAATATCCGTTTCCAACGACCTTTTTCTTTATTGGACTTATTTTAGGTGGAATACCACTTTTATGGAAACATGCAAGTGGAGCGAAAAGAAAAGTAAGTAATTGGGCTGTTTTTGGTATTACTTTTGGTATTATTTTATTGTTTACTTTTGCAAAAAATGGTAATTATTTTGTTTCTTTAAATAATTTAGACATTTATGGCTATGTAAAACTTTTTGTAATTGGCATTATTAGTGCAGCAACAATGGTTATACCAGGAATAAGTGGTTCTTTTGTATTAATGCTCCTTGGTTATTATGAACCTATTGTCAATACAATTAAAGATTTGACTAATATGGACTTATTTGGTAGAAATATTCTTATATTAGCGCCTTTTGGAATAGGAATTGTTGTAGGAATTGTTTTAGTTGCTAAACTTATTGAATATTTATTAAATCGTTATCCAGTAAAAACATATTATGGTGTTCTTGGTTTTGTTTTGGCATCAATTATTGCAATTATAATTCCAATTTTAAATGTTACTCCAAGTATTATAGAAGTTATTATCTCGGTTATTTTAATATTTGTTGGAGCATTAACAGCTTATAAATTGGGTGAAAAATAAAGATAGAGGGAATATATGAGATTATTTGTAACGGATTATGATGATACATTATATACTGGAGATAGTAGTATAAAAAATAATATAAAAAAAATAAAAGAATTACAAAAAAACGGTTTTATTATAATGATTGCAACTGGAAGAAGTTATTCATCAATAAAAAAACAAATTATTGAAAAAAATATTCCATACGACTATTTATCATGTGCTGATGGAAGCATAATATATGATAAAGATGATAAAATTGTTTATGCCGATTATATGAATAGTGAAATAATCGAACCATTTGAAAAATTTTATGAAAATTTAAACTATGAAGAAATTCAATTTTCTTATCCTGATGGATACTTAAATTTTCTTAAAGAAACGGATCATTTACTTGGTATTAATGTTTGTTTAGATACTAGGTTATATAATAGAAGAATAGAAAAACAATTTTATAAATTACAAAAGAAATTTCCTGATTATAATTATTTAGCATATTCTCATCCTAATTACTCTTATTTATGTATTAAGCCTAAGGGAATAAATAAATCTTATTCTATAAGTGTTATTCAAAATAAATTTCAATTAAATAAAGAAGATATTTATGTTATTGGAGATTCATCTAACGATATAGAAATGATTTCTGATTTTAATGGCGTAGGTATGACAAAATCTTGTGATGAAATTTTAAAAATTGTTAAAGATACCTATAATGAAGTAAGTGATTATATTGATGAAATAATAAATAGTATTTAA
>CADCJQ010000024.1 GCA_902801795.1 uncultured Erysipelotrichaceae bacterium | reverse complement strand
ACTTACTCGATTAAATACATAATTAAATGATAATACTCCTATTCCCATTATCACTGCTAATATGGCAAAAGTTGCTACAATTTCTATTATTGTAAATCCCTCTTTATTTTTCATATACATCTTTCCTTTTCAATCATGATATACTCTTTATACAATTACTATCATATTAATGATATCATATTTTGTAGAAAATGAAAATATTTTCTATTATTTATTCAAAAAAAAATCATATTTCTATGATTCTTTTTTACTTATTATATTCTTTTAATTTATCAAATACTTTTCTTATTTCAAGATCATACATTACTGTTTCAATACCACCAAATTCTTTTAATAGATCTTCTTTAGTCATATTGTATTTTTTAGCAAGTTCTTCAGCTTCTTTTTCGCCATCTTCTAAAGTAACTTCAACCTTTTCTAATTTTTTAAGTTCTTCTAAGATAAAACGATATAAAACATTCTTTCTTGCTTCTTCTTCCATTTGTTTATGTAAATCTTCATGAGTAGTCTTAGTAAATTGATAATATAAATCTAATGATATACCTTGCATCTTCATCTGATTTTCAAAACGATCTATTAATCTATGTGTTTCTTCATGAACTAATTCATCTGGAATTTCTACTTCCGTATTTTCTGCAACAGCTTTTAACATATCATCAACAAACTTATTTTCAGCAGCATCTTTCTTTCTTGCCTCTAAAGTCTTTCTTAATTCTTCTTCTAATTTTTCTTTAGAATCAACACCTTCCATAGCAAGATCTTCAAAGAATTCTGCATCCAATTCTCTTTTTTCTTTTTCTTTAATTTCGTTTACTTTTACTTTAAAAACTACTGGAGCACCAGCAAGAGACTTTTCATGATAATCTTTTGGGAACGTTACATTAATATCTTTTTCTTCACCAGTTTTCATGCCAATAAGTTGTTCTTCAAATCCAGGTATAAATGTATTACTTCCAATCTCTAGAGAATAATTTTCTCCTTTACCACCTTCAAAAGCAACATCATCTTTAAATCCTTCATAATCGATAACAGCAACATTGCCATTCTCAACTTTACCATCTTTAGTTACAAGTTCGGTATAACGATCAAGTAATTTTTCAACTTCACTATTTACTTCTTCATCTGATACCGTAGTATCATCCATCTTAACTCCTAATCCTTTATACTTTTTTATTTTTACTTCAGGACGTTCTGTTACTGTAAAGACAAATTCAACACCATTTTCATCAATACTTTTAATATCAACTTTAGGTTGTATAATAGGTACAACTTTTTCTTTTTCTAATACTCTTTCATAAGCAGGTTGTAATAATTCATCAGCTGCATCAAAATATAAACTTTCTTTACCATATTTCTTTAAAAAGATTTCTTTAGGTGCATGACCTGGTCTAAAACCATCAATCTTAACTGTTTTATTTCTTTTTGTAAATACTTTATCAAGTGTTTTATCCCATTCTTCTTTTTCAATTTTTATTGTAAATTCATGTACATTTTTTTCCATAATCTCCTCCAATACCTACATATTATATATTATATTTTAAATAATCGCAAGGGCAAAAAGAAAAAAGATTTCTAAATCTTATTTATTACCAACTTTCTTACTTTGATTATTACTTTTATAATACATACAAATGTTTTGTAACTTACACTCTTTACATTTAGGATTTCTCGCTTTACAATAATATCTTCCAAATAATACTAATTGTAAATGTCTTTTGCTCCAATTAGATTCTTTAATATTTTTCATCAAGGCTTTTTCAATAATTAAAACATTTGCACTTTCCTTAACTAAATCTAGTCTTTTCGTAACTCTTTCGACATGAGTATCAACCGCAATCGCTGGTTTATCAAGATATTCAGAGAAGAAAACATTAGTTGTTTTTCTCCCAACACCTGGAAGTGTTTCTAATATTTCTCTTTCTTCTGGTACTTTACCATTATAAATTGTCACTAATATTCTGGCAATTTCTTTCACATTAAAAGCCTTCCTTGTATAATTACCAAGAGGCTTTATTATTTCTTTTAAATCATTATAATTAGCTTGCATTAATTCTTCTAAACTATGATATTTATCAAATAGTATTTTAGTAACTTCATTTACGCGTTTATCTGTTGTTTGTGCACTTAACATAATAGCAATTAATAAACTATAATCGTTAAAATAATTCAGTTCACATTTAGGTTCCGGAATTAATTCATCTAAATAATTTTCAATTACTTCATATTTCTTCATCTTCATTTAGCCAATCATATTTAAATACTTCTTGGGCCTCCTCTTTTTCTTCTTTAATTTCTTTTTTGATATCTTCTGGTTTTTGAATTCCTTTCTTAGACCAATCAATTAATATTTTATCAATATACCTTAAATTATTAACACCATTAATACTAGCTTCTCTAACCGCTTCTTTAATTAATTCTTTACTAAAATTATTTCTTTCCCATTCATCAATAACTTCATGTTCTAAAGGAGAAAGTCTTCTATTAAACTCTCTTTCAATTAATTCATGAATATTGATTTCTTCTTTTTCCTTTATATTTAAATCTTCTATTAACTTTTGTGTAATTTTAGTAAATAAAGGATTAATGTTTAATATTTCCTCCATAATACCACGCTCATTTTTAACTGTATTAACACTTACTAATCCTTTATCTTCTAAATTAGAAATACATTGCATAACCATTAATAAATCAATTTTTAAATCATCACTAATTTTTTCAGGATTAAATATTATTTTATCTTTATTATATAAATATGCTAACAAAATAAATTCATCAAGGCTTACATTAAAATCCTTATACATTCTTAAAAAATATAAAGGTAATACCACTTTTTCTTCTTGAATTAATTCATTTAATTTAACCTGATTCATAACTGCCTCCTAAAATCCTGGTCCAAAAGTTTTAATTGTATTAAATTCTAAACTATATTCATAATGTAATTTGTCATCTTCCTTATTATCTAATTCATTAATAACCCAAACATATAGTTTATAATTTTGTTTTTCGTTACCATTTATTTCACTAGTATATAATACATCATCTTTAATATTCGCTAGTTTATCGCTAACTACTTCTTTATCATTTAAAAGAAGGGTATACTCTAAATCCTCTCTTTTAATATTATTATTATCTATATCTTTTATCTTAATTTGATATATTCCTTTAGCATTACCTTTATTTTCTAAATTAATAATATATGGCCACTCTTTTAAAGCCTCTTCTTTTGTTAATTTAGAAGTATTAGGAATAATATAACTTTCATTATCATCAAAAGTTACTGTTACATCAACAGTACCACCTTTTTTAGCCTTATCAATCATTAATGTACCAAAATATCCCACAACCCCACAAACAATACATAAAATTATAATAATAATATTTCTTTTTAAATTATTTTTCTTTTTCTTTGCCATAACTCCTCCTATTTATTCTTTTCTAAATATGTATCATAATCACATCGCATATCTTTAATCTTACCATCTGGAAGTATTTCAATAATACGATTACATACTGTACTAATTAATTCATGATCGTGTGATGCGATTAATATTTCCCCTTCAAAATTTTCAAGTCCCTTGTTAAGAGATGTAATACTTTCCAAATCTAAATGATTGGTTGGTTCATCTAATATAAGAAAATTAGGTCCTTCTAACATCATTTTAGATAACATAACTCTTGCCTTTTCCCCACCTGATAAAACATTTAATTTTTTAAAAACTTCATCATCTTTAAATAGCATTCTTCCTAAAAAACTGCGTAAAGCCTGTGGATCATTACTATAGCCATATTGTGCTAAAAAATCCATAATGTTTTTATCACTATTAAAATATTTTGTATTATCAACTGGAAAATAACTTGGCTTAATCGTCTTACCAAATAATACTTCGCCTTTATTAAATTTTATTTCATGCATAATAATATTAAAAAGAATAGTTTTCGCAATATTATTAGTTCCAACAAAAGCTATTTTATCATTTTTCATCACACTAAAACTTATTTTATCAAGAATTCTTTTACCGTCTTCTTCATACACTAAATCTTTTATATTTAAGATATCTTTTCCATGCATCGTTTCTATTTTAAAGTCAATAAATGGATAACGACGAGATGATGGAACAAGTTCTTCAAGTTCTATTTTATCTAAGATTTTTTTTCTTGATGTAGCCTGCTTACTCTTACTAGCATTAGCCGAAAATCTTGCAATAAAATCTTTTAATTCTTTAATTTTTTCTTCTTTCTTCTTATTTTGTTCTTTAATTTGTTTTATAAGTAATTGACTAGATTCATACCAGAAATCATAATTTCCCACATACAACTTCATTTTACTATAATCAATATCAACAATATGTGTACAAACTTTATTTAAGAAATAACGGTCATGTGATACTACTAATACCGTATTAGAATAATTAATCAAAAATTCTTCTAACCACTTTATCGCTTCTAAATCAAGATTATTAGTTGGCTCATCCAGTAATAAAATATCGGGATTTTGAAATAAAGCCTTGGCAAGTAATACTTTTACTTTATAACTATTTTTTATTTCTGACATTAAACTATAATGAAATTCTTTAGGAATGCCTAAGTTATTTAATAACTCTTCGGCATCACTTTCAGCATTCCAACCATTCATTTCCGCAAATTCACCTTCTAAGTTGCCTAATCGAATACCATCTTCTTCCGAAAAACTTTCTTTACTATAAAGTTCTTCTTTCTCTTTCATTATTTCATATAACCTTTGATTACCTTTTAATACAACATCAATAACTTTATCTTGATCATACTTATAATGATCTTGTTCTAAATAAGCAAGACGTTCTCCTTTACCAATAATTATTTCTCCCTTTGTGGTATCAAGTTCACCCGTTAATAATTTAAAGAAAGTTGTCTTACCTGCCCCATTGGCTCCTATTATTCCATAACAATTACCATTAGTAAACTTTAAGTTAACATCTTCAAACAATACTCTTTTTCCAAAATGCAAACTTACATTATTAACACTAATCATTTTACATCACCACTAAACATTATATAGAAATTTTTCTATTTAATCAAGAACAAAGCGACAAAAAAATAATTATCAATGAAAACAAAAAACGATTAATAAAAATCGTTTTTTTATTATCTTTTTCCAAAGACAGTTTCTTTATTAGATTCAATACTTTTTTCTTCCATTTCTTTTAATGCAAGATATTCCTTCATTATTTGAAGAATATTCTTTCTATCTTCTTCAGTTAAAGAATTAGTAATCACTCTTTCTGTTAAAGACGTATAATCAATTTTTGCCATAATATCTCCTTTCTACTTAGCCTCATACCAAGTTTTACCATATTCTATATCAACTTTTAATGGTACACTCATTTTATAAATATTTTCCATAATATCACGAACTAAATTACTCATTATCTCTACTTCGTTATTCGGAACATCTAATACTAATTCATCATGTACTTGAACTAATATTTTACTATTTAAATTCATTTCATTTATTTTATTATATAACTTAATCATCGCCATTTTTAAAATATCTGCTGCCGTTCCCTGAATTGGTGTATTCATTGCCATTCTTTCACCAGATTGTCTTATTAAATAATTTTTATTACTTAATTCATCAATAACTCTCTTTCTGCCAAAAAGAGTTTTAACATAACCATTTTTATAAGCATCATCAACTATTCTTTTCATATAATCTTTAATCCCCGGGAAAGTTTCTAAATAACTATCAATAAAGTTTTTCGCTTCATAAACATCAATTCCTAAATCTTCGGATAAACCAAAACTACTAATACCATAGATTATTCCAAAATTAACTGCTTTAGCATTTCTTCGCATTGTTTTATCAACTTCACTAAGAGGTACATGATAAATATCACTAGCGGTTTTTGCATGAATATCCAAATCATCTTGAAAAGCTTTAATCATATTAGAAGCTCCTGACATATGAGCAAATACCCTTAGTTCAATCTGTGAATAATCACTTGACATAATAATACTATCATTACTAGGAATAAAAGCTTTACGTATCAATCTTCCTTCTTCAAGACGAACAGGTATATTTTGTAAATTAGGTCTTTCAGAAGATAATCTTCCGGTTTTTGTTAATGTTTGATTGTAAATAGTATGAATTCTTCCATCCTCTCTTATTTCATCAATAAGTCCAACAATATAACTACTATATAATTTAGCATACATTCGATAAAGAAACACTAAATCAACAATTTTATAATTACCTTTTAATTTATCTAATATATCCTTACTTGTTGAATAATTATTCTCTTTAACTTTTTTAGGATAGGGTATCATCAAAACATTAAATAAAATATTTCCTAATTGTTTAGGTGATGCAATATTAAATTCTACACCACTAATCGCATATATTTCTTTCTCTAAATCACTTAATTTTTTATTTATTTCTTGTTTCATAGAAAGTAAATAATCATAATCAACTTTAAATCCTGTTATTTCCATATCCGCAAGAACATAAACTAAAGGTAACTCCATATCTTGATATAAACTTAACATCTCTTCTTTTTTTAATTCATCAAGAAACTCTTTTTGATAATCATAAATAAATTTAGTTTTCTTAATCATTTCAGGAATATAAATATCTTTATCTATTTCATGAATCGTTATTTCACTACCAAATTCTTTATCATAAAACATAATATCATAATTATATTGATTAGCAAGATAAGAAACATCATTTTTAATATTTTTATTTAATAGATAACCTTCAATCATCAAATCATCAATATTTTTATCAATTTTAATATCATATTTATCAAAAACAACTAACATTTTTTTTAAATCATAAGTATATTTTTTTAATCCATCACAAAAAATATTACTTTTGACTAACAAATCAAATGGTATAAAATAACCTTGTTCTTTTGTATATACACTAACTCCTAATGGCTTAGCTGTGTGATAATTATATCCTAAAACTTCTAAATAAAGACTATAATCATCCTCTAAAATCATTTCATCAAGATTACTTATTATCTTATAACTTATTTCTTTCTTTTCAACTTTTGCTTCATCAATCTTTTTTAAAAGAGAAAAGAACTCTAATTCTTGTAATAAACTTTTATAATTATTTATATCAATACCCTTTAACTTGATGCCTTCTAAACTGGTATCAACCGGTACTTCTTTATAAATAGTTGCTAAATCATAACTCATGTAAGCATTTTCTTTATCATTTATTAACTTATCTTTCGTACTTCCTTTAATTTTATCAATATTTTGATATAAATTATCAAGACTTTTATATTCAGCAATTAATTTAATAGCGGTCTTTTCACCAATTCCTTTTACACCAGGAATATTATCAGAAGAATCACCCATTAATGCTTTTAAATCAATCATTTTAATTGGTTCAACACCATAAGTATTCATAAACTCTTGTTTATCCATCATAATATAGTCATGTGTTTTTAATAATTTAACTTTAACATGAGATGTAATCAATTGTAATAAATCTTTATCACTACTTACAATTAAAGCATCTTCCCCTATTTCTTCCATTTTCTTAGCAAAAGTACCGATAATATCATCAGCTTCATAATTATCAATTTCTAAATATTTAATACCCATTACTTCACATAATTTGCGAGCAAGCGGAAATTGACTAATTAAATCCGTTGGGGTTTCGCTCCTTGTTCCTTTATAAGTAGCATATTTTTCATGACGAAAAGTCTTTCCTTTATCAAAGGCAATCATCATATAATTTGGTTTTTCTTCATCAATAATTTTATTAATCATATTTAAAAAACCAAATAAAGCATTAGTAGGAAATCCTTTAGAATTTTTCATTAAAGTACCATTATATGCTGTTGCAAAATAACTTCGAAATAATAAGTTATTACCATCAACTAAAACTATTTTATTCATAACTCACCTACTTTATATTCTAATGTAATCTCATATATTTCTTTTTCAAAATAGTTTTTTAAATCCATAACTATTTTCTCTACTTCTTTATTATCATTAATATAAACATCAATTATATTTAATCCTTCAGATTCATTAGTTAATAATAATTCATTTAAAACACTATTTGTTAATTCATAATGTAACATATTATTTTCATTACTAATAAACTTACTCTTTTTAATTAATTGATTAACATTATAAATATCAAAAAAATAATTATTAGCAAAATTTAAGTAATCAACATTTAACCTTTTTCCTTGAAATTTAATTATTTCATTATTATCATTAACTGTATATAAATATTCATAATTACTATTAACTATTTTCCTTATATCAAAAAGACTATCATTATTAGATTTATTATTAGAAATAATAGTTGATTCTTTCTTTGGTTCTTCTTTAACGACATTTTGTTGTTGTTTCAAATATATTGCTAATACAACGAAAAAAACTAAATAAAAGCCAAAGAAACAAATTGATCTACCACGTTTACTCTGATAGAATTCTTTTAATTTGCCAAAAAAACTCTTTTTTTCCATAAATCACCTATTAACTATTTTACCAATTAAATTTTCTTTATCACCATTCAAGAAATCTTTAATTAGCATTCTCTTCTTTCCTTCTTTTTTGATATCTAATAAATAAATTATTCCATTACTAGCTTTTATTCCTAAATTATTTTTATCAAATATTACTATTTCACCATTTATTTTATTTTGATATTTATTATTTTTTTCATATTTTACCTTGTAAACTTTAAATACTTTATTATCTAAAGTAAAATAACTAACTGGAAATGGATTCATCCCACGTACTTTATTAAAAATATTTCTGACATTATCATTAAAATCAATTTGTTCTTCTTCATGAGTTATATTATGACAATAAGTTGCCTCATTTTCATTTTGTTTAATTCTATCATTAGTTCCATTAATAATATTTGGTAATGTTTTTAAAAGTAAAGCACTTCCTAAAACACTTAATTTATCATGAATTGTTCCTACAGTATCATCATCATTAATTACTATTTCTTCTTGAGAAATAATATCTCCTGTATCCATTCCTTTATCCATATACATGATAGTAACACCTGTTTTATCATAACCATCAATAATCGCATGATGCAATGGACTTCCCCCTCGAAGTTTAGGAAGAAGAGATGCATGAACATTAATACAACCATATTTTGGAGCATTTAAAATAACTTCTGGTATTATTTGTCCATAAGCACAAGTTATAATAATATCCGGGTGTAAATTAATTATTTCATCATATTCTTTTCTAATTTTTTCTGGTTGTATAACTTGAATATTATTTTCTAAAGCCAATTTTTTAATTGGTGTATAAGACTTTTCTTTATTTTTTCCTACTATTTTATCCGGTTGGGTTACAACACCAATAACATTAGTATTTTCTATTAACATTTTTAATACTTCTAAACTAAATTCCGGAGTTCCCATAAATACTACTTTTAAATCATTTAATTTCATTTTCATCAGTCCTTTTATTTCATTAATAATATTGTATCATAAATATCTATAATTTAATAAAATTTTACACTAAAAAGAAAAAATATCGCAATTCGATATTTTATCTTGAACGTCCATGACTTTCTTCTTTTTCATCATGAAGTTCATCAACAATTGTTCCAAAAGGAACTTTATTTTTAATATCTTCCATAACCTTATCATATTTTTCTTCATCATGATAACGCATCTTAAAAAGTTTATTTAATTCCTCTTCTGTAAATTCTTCATCTTGAATTCTTTTATCTTCCATCATATTCCTCCTACTAATAAGATATCAATTTTTTTAAACAAAATCTAGTATTTTTTTATATAGTTGACACTTTTATGGATTTAATCTATTAGGACCACGGAATAAAAACATTGATTCTTTTACGGAAGGTACATCAAGAAGTAACATTGTTAGACGATCTACACCAATTGCAAAACCACCATGAGGAGGACAACCATATTTAAAGAAATCTAAGTAAAATTTAACGTCTTCTCCTAATCCTTTTTCCTGAGCAACTTTACATAAATTATCATAACGATGTTCTCTTTGAGCACCAGAAGTTATTTCTACACCACGCCAGATTAAATCAAAACCTTGTAAAACACCATTTTCATCTCTCATATGATAAAAAGCACGTTTTTCAGCAGGAAAATGGGTAACAAACATAAACTCATGATTAAACTTATCCTTAGCAAGACGATAAACTAATTTTTCAGCTTCGGTTGTTAAATCTGTCTTTTCGCTTTCATCTACTTTGTATCCATATCTTTCTTCAAGTTCATCATATATATCTTTTAATTTCATCTGTGGGAAAGGCATTGTCGGAACAATAACATCTTGTCCAAATAATTCTTTAATCGTATCTCCCCACTTATCTTTTAATTTATTAAGGGCGTAAGTTATCATTTCACTTTCCATATCCATAACATCTTGATATGAATTAATATAACTAAATTCAACATCAAAACTAGTAAACTCCGTAGCATGACGAGATGTATTAGAATTTTCCGCACGGAAACATGGTGCCACTTCAAAAATACGATTCATTCCTGCAGCCATTGCCATTTGTTTATAAAATTGTGGGCTTTGAGCAAGATAGGCTTTACGATCAAAATACTTTACTTCAAAAACCTCACTTCCGCTTTCGCTTGCCGCTCCAATAAACTTAGGCGTATGAATTTCTGTAAAATCATTTTGATAAAGAAATTCTCTCATATATTCCACAAAACTACTTTGTATTTGAAATATCTTCATATTTTTTTCATTTCTTAAATCAATAAAACGGTTATCAAGTCTTGTATCTAAATTAACATTAACTAAGTCATTAAAGTTAAATGGTAATTCTCCAAGTCTTTTACTAGTTACTTCAATACTTTCTGGAATTAATTCCATGCCATTTAATTTAACAGCGGGATTTTCCATAACCTTACATTTTACTTTAACTGTGCTTTCAACTGGTAAATTACTTACGAGTTCAACCATTTCTTTATTTTTTTCTTCACTTTTTTCAATTGTCATTTGAACTGTACCAGTAGCATCTCTTAAAATAACAAATTGAACCCATTTCTTATCTCTTATCGTATCAACAAATCCTGAAAAATCAATTTCCTTTCCAAAATAATTTTTTAGTTCATTAGCATTAATTTTCTTTAACATAATATCCTCCTTACAATAATAAAAAGCCATAAATCTAAGGACGAAAATATCGCGGTACCACCTTAGTTCATGACTTTCATGCACTCATTATTTTTAACGCAAATAAAACGCTTGTCTTAAAATTGATGTCTTCAAATATCTAAATAAATAGTTCTCACCAACCACTATCTCTCTAATATTATCAATATTCTACTCCTTCAACCAACAATATACTATTATTCTAACATATTTTTATCATTTTGCAAGTACTTCAATTAAAATCATAAAAATATTATTGTTTTTTTATTATATATTCATATCATCTAAAACATCATAACGATCATTAATATTAACATTATACAAATCAGTTATTGCCTTTTTAATAGCACTATTTAAAGAAGAATCATATCCTCTAATTACAGTTTCACCAATTATGGCATATGGAACACCAGTTGCCTTTGAATTCAGATGAAGAGAAACTTTAGATAACAAACTAGAATTATTTGAATTATGCCATACCTCAAAAGCTTCCATTTTAAAATATGCTCCATATTCATTAACAATAGAGTTCATAAAATCTAAAAATTCACGACTATGAACACATTCTTTTCCATAAAATACATAAATATTTATGGCATCATTTTTAGGATTATATGCATTAAATTTCTTTTTTAGTCCAACATCTGCCAATGTATCCTCAAGGTTAAGGCTATAATAACTATTTTGACTTAACTCCCACTTTGCTTTAAGAATTGTATTCTCACAATTAAGATTTGAACTATTTGTAATAGTGTTCATCTTTTGATCTTGCCATGCAATAAATTTATATCCCCTTTTTTTTGGTATTGGTAAATTTAAAGATTCTTGACAAGAAACAATCAATGGATTTATTTGTTTTCCACCATCCGTATCAAAGGTAATAGTCATTTGTTTTGGTAATTCTTTCCAATTAGCATTAACTATTGTATCTTGATCAAACCAAGCACTTTTATCCAATTTTTTCCCATTATAATACCATCCATCAAAAACATAATTTTCTTTAGTTAATTCCGGTAATGTTACTTCATCACCTTTTTCAACTTTTACTTCTTTTACTACTTTACCTTCACTAATAAATTGTATAGTTATTTTATTATAATTTAATATATTTAACAATAAAAGCACTGTTGCACTTATTAATATAATTAAAGAAATATATAATGTAATTCTCCTTTTCATAACCTCTCCTAACTCAGTTTTTCTTAATAATTATCTTCTCTACTTCTTCTTTTGATAAATTAACACATTCAGCAATAGTATCAATAGGTATTCTTTTCTTATACATCATAATAACTGTATCTTTTTTTTGATTGGTTTCACCAATAACTATTCCCTCCTGTTTACCAATAACTATTCCTTCTTTTTTACCATCTTCCTTGCCATCATTGTATGCCGATAAATTACTTAAATTTTTTTCTAATCTTTCACTCCAGACATTCATACAATACTCCTTATCTTTTGAAAGACGTTCTATTTCTTTACAATAATGTGATAGTTCTTTTACATTTTTACTAACATCTTGAATATCACTTACTTTATTTATTGTAAACAACTTCCAAACAAAATCTTTCATTACAACACCATTATACCTCTTTTTGTCATAAAAGCAAAGATTAATATTTTTTACTTTAATTATTGAATCTTTTTCTTCCATCCCAATTATTGGATAAGGATATTTTACTTCCGTAATACCTGGCATATCTTGAAGTTCTTTTTTCTCGAACCAATTTAAGTTAACTAAAATACCATGTCTTACATTATACTTTTCCCCTATTTCAACTTTATTTAACAAAGCATGAAATGTATAATATAGATTTCTTGTATAATCTCTTCCAGCATTATTATTCATTTCAACTATTACAACATCATCACCAACACTAACAATAAAATCAACTGTTTTTCCTTTATCATAATGATTAAGTGGTCTTAATTCACTATTTTCTATTTTAATGATTTTCTTTATTTCACTCATTGGTCTTTCTAATATTTGTGACATAAACCATAGTGTTGCTTCTTTATCATGTGAATTAATTAAAGCATGAAATGTTCGATTATCCTTTACTTTAAGTATATCGCCTCCTTCAAATAAATTTTGTTTTACTTCTTCTGATAGTTCATAATTATCTAAATTAGTTTCTAATATCATCTTATCACTTCCTCATTTTTTCTAATAATAAGTTTTTCCAAGACATATAATGCCTCCTTCAATAGTCTTTTCAAGGTATCACTTAACCTCATTATTAAAATTAACGTTTTTTATTTTAATTAAAGATTTTTTTGATAAATTTTTTTACCCTTATAATTACTAACCAAACTATAAATCAAGCATGTAAACATTTGTTTACACATAACAAAAAAATCCCATTACTGAGATTTTTCTTCATTATTATCTTTTAAATAGTTATATAAATTTTCAGCTACATCACGAGGTAGAACTTTCGCTAATTCATCAATACTCGCTTCTTTAATTTTCTTTAAAGAAGAAAACTCCTTAAGTAGCGCTTTACGTCTTCCTTCACCAATACCAGGAACAAGTTCTAATATACTTGATAGCATACCTTTATTTTTAATTGTTCGATGATAACTAATAGCATAACGATGAACTTCTTCTTGAATATTAGCAAGATACAAAAACAAATTACTATGACTATCTATTTTTATTTCATTTAAGTTTCGATCAATAATACTATTTGTTTTATGATGATTATCTTTCTTTAATCCTATAACATTAATTGGAAGATTTAATTCATCAATAATATCAACAACAACTTTAACTTGAAGTTCCCCACCATCAACAACAATCAAATCTGGTAACACACTATTTTCCATCATTAACCTATAGTATCTTCGGTAAACAACTTCCTTCATCGCACTAAGATCATCTTTAACACTTACATCAACTTTAAACTTACGATATTCATCACGAAGAGGTAAAAATTCGTTAAAGACAACCATTCCACCGACATAATACGTACCAAATAAATGTGAGTTATCAAAAGACTCCATCCTACTTACCTTCTCAACATTTAGAAGTTTCTTTAAATCATTAATGGCTTCTTTTCTTTTATCTTCATTTTGGGTTAATTCACTTTCTTTTTCTTCTAAATAAATTTTCGAATTCTCTTCCGCTAAATCAAGAAGCTTTTTAATATCACCCTTGGTTCTTGTCTCAACTTTAGTATTTAAATAACTACTAAGTAATTCACAATCAATAAACTCTGGAACAATAACTTCTTTACTTAATAAATTCTTTTCATAAAATTTAATAATATATTCCATTAAAGCATCAGATTTTTCACTTAAGGTATTAATAATTTTCTTTTCTCTTCCAAATAATACCCCACCTCTTATAAAGAAAATAGTTATTGATAAATAATTATTACTTTGATAACAATTAAATAAATCAAAGTTATAATCACGATTTAAATTAATAATTTGATTCTTTAATACTATCTTTATATCTTCAATCATCCTTTTATATTCTAATGCTTTTTCAAAATTTAATGATTCACTTGCCTTATCCATCTTTTCTTCAATTCTTTTGGTAATGAACTTAGCATCACCATTTAAAAAAGCCTTTATTTCTCTATTCATTTCCTCGAGTTTTTCATTATCTACCTTTTTTTCACAATAACCTAAACATTCACCAATATGATAATATAAACAAACTTCTTTCTTTAACTTATCACATTTTCTTAAAGGATAAATTCGATTTAACATATTAACAGTTCTTGTTGCACTTCCAACATTCGGATATGGTCCATATAAATTATTTTTATTCTTCTTCATTTTTGGATTTCTTACTATCTTTAATGTTGGATAAAGTTCATTAGTAAATTCAATATATGGATAACTTTTATCATCTTTTAATAAAACATTATATTTTGGATTATATTTTTTTATTAATGTAATTTCTAATATTAAACTCTCTAATTCACTTTGCGTAACAATATATTCAAAATCATGGATATTTTCGACTAATACCTTGGTTTTACCAGTAACGGTTCTTGTAAAATAACTTCGAAGTCTTCTTTTTAAATTTTTAGCCTTACCTACATAAATTATAATACCATCTTTATCTTTCATTTGATAACTACCTGGTAATTCCGGTACAAGAGCTAGTTTTTCTTTAAACATAAATCCACCCCATTTCTCTATTAGTATAACATAAAAACTGATAAACTTTTCTTAAATTTATCAGTTTAATATTTACTTTACAATGAATGGACTTCCAGAAGTTCCATCTCCTTCTGTTATAGTTGTATCTGATTTAAGGGATATAACTGGACGAATGCCAAATTTATTAGTTACAACATTATAATTCAATGAACCATTTGATCCAACAAAGAATATACTAGCTCCATCCATAAATGCTGAAGGAGAAGACGTGACAAATATTGAGTTACTATATAAATAATATACTTTATTAGTCTTATTCAGTTTACCACCTGCTAACATTACTTCATCAGCCGTCAATAAACCAATACGATAATCTAATTTTCCATTCCCCTTTTCATTAGATTGAGTAAATGAGTCATTTATACTAGAACAATTTAAGGTTGGCTGAAATGATATGCCTATTCGATTATATGATGAAAACCACAATCTTTCATTTATTTCAGGATCTGCACTTAACAATCCACCGTTTGGATTAAAACCTCTTAAATTATAAATTTTTCTATCATTACAATATATAGTATCTTCAACTTTGTTAGAATAATTTGTCATATTTTCTTCATACCATGTATCTATCATCATCTTGGCATTTGAATCATTATTATTTACATTTATTTCATCAATAATATCATCAATACTGTCTCCATTAGACAGTGTAAAATAATTATAATGTTCATTATTGCCTACAAAATAGGAGGAATAATATCTAATACTAGCACACGTTCCATTAGCAGTTGTCAAATTACAAGTATAATGATGATTTTCATCAATTCCCACCTTAGCATCTATTAATGAATAAACTCCACTTGTTTCATCATATATAAAATCATTTCCAAAATAAGCACCATCAATAGCAACACCATTAAGATAAGTATAATCTGTCGAACCATACATATATCCTACATTAGTTGGTGATTTATATAAACCTGGGCCAGAATATTGAAAAGTATTTGTATCTGTTCCATCAATATTTAAGGTTATTTGTCTTGCTGTTCCTTCCGTATTCTCACAAGCCGGATTATCTTCCGTTCCAGTATTTTCTCCATTATAAATCATTTTGGTACCACCAGTATCTGTTGTTCTTATTATTTGCCAACATTTTCCTGCAAAGTATACATTATTATCTACATTTCCTCGATAATATATAACTGGATAAGCATCATTTTCTGTTCCTGCCCTTACATATAGTCCTTTTCCATTTGTATCACTTGATATTTTACTAAAATCTATTCCTGGATTAGTATTATTTACATATGTACTATTAATGTTATCCATAACGGCATTTTTTCTTAATTTATTATATATTGGTTCATCTACCCAAATACCTTCATTGGCCTCTACTTTTACTTGGAAACTAACACCATTTTCTTGAAGAGCGTTCCATTCTTCCGTTGTAAAGACTACTCTATCTCCTATTGTTTTTATCAATATAAGCTTTTATAGTAATTGAACCTGAAATTCCTTCAACTGTTCCACTTTGAGTATTTGGCTTAATATATCCAACTAATAATTGTTGATCTCCTACTATACTATTACCTGATAATCTTTTGTAAATAGTTGCATTTTTTGAGTTTCTAGCAGTGAAATAACTATCACTTGGAGTACCTAAATCAGTTACTGTTACATCCAAACTTATTGGTACTGTCTTTCCAGCCCCAGTAGTTACTTGAGAATTTACAGTTGAAATTAAATATTCAACACCTTCGCTATAGTCGGTATCTCCTTCTATTTCAATTTCAAGTGTTCCAACTTTTGTTGCATCATCCATTATTCCTGTTTCTGTTGGATCTATAGGAAATAAATTAGTTAAATTAATTGTTTCGTTTTGTCTTGATATAAAACTTATTCTTCCAACTTTTAATGTATTTGCTGCTCCTGTTCTTGTATAATTAAAGAATGAATATGTTACACCACCAACAATTAATACTAATGTAAATAATGCAATTACTAAAAACATTTGATTTTTACTTTTTATCATTTTAATCTCTCCTTCATAAAAGATAAATTATTTTATCTTACTTTCCTATAATAAAATTATATATTTTTTATCTCTTACACCACAATTATATACGTTTTATGTATATTAAGTCAATATTTTTTTTCATTTTTATACAATTAAATTACATGAGGTGTAAAGATGAACAATCGAATAAAAGAATTAAGAGAAGATAATGATTTAAAACAAATACAACTTGCCAATATCTTAAATATGACACAAGCCCAATATTCAAGAATTGAAAATAATGAATTTGAATTATCATATGATGGATTAATTAAACTAGCCAATTTCTATAATACAAGTATTGATTATATTCTTGGTCTTACAAACAATAAAATTCCCTATAAAAGAACAAATGAAAATGAGAATTAACTTTTCTCATTTTCATTTTATTAAATATTCAATAATAATGACATCTTCTCCTATTTTCTTAATTTTATTATAATCTATTTCTAAACTATTATTCTTAAGGGAAAATAATGATTTACTAGGTTCAATAACTAATTTTTCAATAGTTCCTGTTTGAATATTAAATTTGGCATCAATAATATTACCTATTTTCTTTCCATCTAGAATATTAATAATATCTTTATTTTGTAAATCTGATAAGTTCATTTTACCACCAATTAATTTTATGTATTAGAAAAAATATTATACAAATTATCTTTTGAACCTATATTTCGACAAATTATTTACCATCTCTATGTTAGGATAACGAACTCGAAAGGAGGTAAAATGACTATAACTAAAGAAAAACAAAAATATCCTTTGCTCATTGATACAGTAGCGAAAAAGATTTTTAAGAACAAAAATATTGGTAAAGAATATACTTCACGAATTATAAGTTACATTTTAAAAGAAGATTATAATATTATTTATAATAATATTAAATTAATTAGTGAAGAAATATCTTTTTCTAGTAAGCTTATTAATTCTAAAACTGATATTATGTTAGAAGATAATTCCATTTTAGTTGATGTGGAAATCAATTACTTTAATGGACCTACAAGAAGTATTCAAATGGATTCTTATGTTTATCAATTATTTCTAAACCAAATTACTAGTTATAAAAAATATTCTAATATTAAAAAAGTTATTCAAATTATCATTGAAGATAATGATTACTTTCATAAAAATGATTTTGTCTATAATATCGCTTTTATGGATAAAAAACATCATCTTGAAGAAAATGATAATATTGAAAGATTTCGTATTAATCTTGACTACTTATCTAAGTTATCTTATAATAATATTAGAAATGATGGACTAGCCTATTTATTGTATCCCTTTGTTTGTGGCTATGATAAATTAGATATCATTTATGATGATTTATATAAGGATGATGAATTTATGAGAAAAGTAATTGATGAAGCGAAAAGAATTACTAAAGATAACACTATGAAACTATATTTTCCTTTAACTGACGAGGAAGTTAAAAAAATGGATGAAGAATACTTTATTAAGCAAGGTATTGAAAAAGGTACATTAAACACCAAATATGATATTGTTATGAACATGTATAATGATAATATGCCTATCAAAACAATAGCTAAATACCTTAACTTATCTACAAGTGAAGTAGAAAAAATTATAAATAACGAAGAAAAAAAGTAAGATGCAAAATATCTTACTTTTTTTATTATCCATTAATTTGACTCATTACTTCGCTAGCAAAATCATCATTACGTTTTTCCATTCCTTCGCCAACTTCATAACGTACCATTTTAACTAGTTTACTATTATTATTTGCTAAGAACTTAGATACTGTTTCTTTATTTTCTGCTTTAACATAAATTTGATTTTCTAAGCATACTTCTTCATAGTATTTACGTACTTTACCAACAAGAATATTTTCAATTTTATCTTCTGGTTTTCCTTCGTTAAGCAACTCTTGTCGCATAACATTTTTTTCTTTTTCAAGTACTTCACTTGGAACTTCACTTTCATTCATATATAATGGACGCATAGCAGCAGCATGCATAGCAACTTCACGAGCAACGTCAGCATTATCTCCTTCAGTTACGACAAGAGATGCTATTCTTCCACCCATATGTAAGTATGAACCAAATACTTGATTATCCATCTTTTCAACTACACTAAATCTTCTTAGACTAATTTTTTCACCAATTTTAGCTGTAATAGCAATAACTTTATTTTCAATAGTTTCACCATTTACTTCTAATTTTAAGGCTTCTTCCATATCTTTAACATTACTATTTAATATTGCTTCACCAACTTCTTTAACGAAGTTTTTAAATTCTTCATTTTTAGCAACAAAGTCCGTTTCACTATTTACTTCTAAGACAACAGCTTTATTTCCATTAACAAAGATATCAGCAAGTCCTTCAGCTGCAATACGATCTGTTTTCTTAGCAGCTTTTGCAATACCTTTTTCTCTCAACCAATCAATTGCTTTTTCAATATTTCCTTCACATGCTTCTAAGGCTTTTTTACAATCAAGCATTCCTGCCCCTGTTTTTTCTCTTAAGTTTTTTACATCAACAGCACTAAACATAACTTTATCTCCTTATTTTAAAGCTTCTAATAATTCATCTTTTTTTAATTTAGAATAACCTTTAATACCACGTTCTTTAGCAATATTCTTAAGTTCAACTAAACTTAAAGAACTAAGATCTTCCTTAACCTCTTTAGTTTCTTTTTTTACTTCTTTCTTTGGTTTTTCTTTTATTTCTTCTTTAACTTCTTTTACTTCTTCTTTAACTTCAACTTTTTCTTCTTTTTTAGTATCTTCTTTTACTTCAGTATTTTTTTCTTCTTTTTTGAAGTTATCTTTTTTAAATGATTTCTTTTTATCTTTTTTACCATGATCATGTTTATCACTTTCATGACGATTTAATTCTCTTTCTTCTCTTACAACGTCATTTAAAGTAACTGGAGGCATATCACGTTTACCATCTTCTGATATAACATCAACAATTTCATTACCATTAACTGTTGCAATAGCATTTGTTAAAGCATTAAGAACTACTTTAACAGCACGTACTGCATCATCATTACCAGGAATAACATAATCTACCATATCAGGATCACAATTTGTATCAACAATACCAAATACAGGAATATTTAACTTTCTTGCTTCTCTTATAGCATTATATTCTTTACTTGGATCAACAATAATCATTGCTTTTGGTAATTCTTTCATTTCACGAATACCACATAAGTATTTATTTAATTTTTCATATTCTTTATTAAGTAAAGCAACTTCCTTTTTAGGTAATAAATCATATGTTCCATCAGTACTCATTTTTTCAAGTTCTTCTAAACGTTTAACACGAGAACGAATTGTTTTAAAATTAGTTAATGTTCCTCCTAACCAACGTTCAGTAACATAGTACATATTAGTACGTAAAGCACATTCTTTAGCTGATTCACTAGCTTGTTTCTTTGTTCCAACAAAGATAACTTTACCACCATCAGTTGCTATTTTTGTTAATTCTTCATATGCTTCTTCAAGTTTTTTTACTGTTTTTTGTAAATCGATAATATAAATATCATCTCTTGTTCCAAAAATATATTCTCCCATTTTTGGATTCCATCTTCTTTTTTGATGTCCAAAATGAACACCAGCTTCTAATAAATAATTCATTGACACTACTGTCATAATAATCTCTCCTTTTCGTTTTTCTTCAATTAATTTCTAATATTCCACCACTTGGCACTCGAAATATTAATTCATTAATTTGTTTATTTTGTTAAAGCTTCAACAAGTTCAGCTTTTTTCATTGTAGCAAAACCTTCAATATTTGCTTTCTTTGCCATTTCACGTAATTCTGCTACAGTTAATTTTGATAAATCAGTTGTTTCTTCTTTCTTAGTTTCTTTAACTTCTTTAGTTTTAGTATTATTAACAACTTTTCCTGATTTAGCAACTTCTACTAAATTTTTAAATGCTTCTTTATCATTAATAGCGATTTCTGATAACATCTTTCTATTAACTTCAATACCTGCCTTATTTAGTCCTTCAATAAATCTAGAGTAACTAATTTCATTTTCTCTACATGCTGCATTAATACGAACAATCCATAGTTTTCTAAAATCTCTTTTCTTTTGTCTTCTATCACGAAAAGCATATTGTCCTGCATGCATAAGTTGTTCTTTAGCACTCTTAAATTCTCTATGTTTACTTCCAAAGTATCCTCTTGCTGCTTTTAAAACTTTCTTATGACGACGATGTGTCACAACTCCATTTCTAACTCTTGCCATAACTTCTCCTTCCTAAGATTAAATAATATCTCTTAATCTATTTTGATCTGCCTTAGAAAGACCAGATCCCTTTCTAGCAACTCTATTAAAGCTTGCATTTTTCTTACCAGTATTATGACGGCTACCTGGTTTTCCTATTTTAATACTTCCGCCTTTTCTTATTTTAAGAACTTTTTTTGTTCCCTTATGCGTTTTTAACTTTGGCATAATTTTTCCTCCTTACTATTTTTTTGGTGTTAATAACATTGTCATAGTTCGACCATCTAAATTAGGTTTATCCGTAACATCTGCAAGATCCGATAAACGTTCAGCGAATCTTTCCATAACTTCTTGACCTAATTCTGTATGTGCCATTTGTCTTCCTTTAAAACGAATAGTAATTTTAATTTTATCACCTTTTTGCAAATATTTTGTTACTTGCTTAATCTTCGTTTCAAAATCTCCTACATCAATGACACTTGAAAGACGAAACTCTTTTGTTTCACTCATATTAGCCTTTTGTCTTTTTAAGGCTTCTTTTTCTTTTTTATTTTTTTCATAACGGAATTTATTATAATCCATTACTTTACAAACAGGTGGGTTACCATTAGGATTCATCAATACTAAATCAAGATTAGCATAACTTGCTAATGTTAATGCATCCTTTAAACTTTTAACTCCAACTTGTTCCCCGTTTGGTCCTATGACTAGAACATTACTCGCTTTGATTTGCTCATTAATAAGTAAATCAGTCTTTTTATTAGCGATATTAAACACCTCCATTTTAATTTAATAATCTGTGCTAACAAATTATTTTAAAATAATAAAAGTGGATAATCTTATCCACTTAATTCCATGATAAAAAAGCATTAAAAATCTTTTTATATACTAGGCATTAACCCATTACTAATCCGTAATCAGGTGGATAAAATCTCTTTCCTTCATTAAATTACTAGGTTAGTTTACACTAAAAACTCTTTTTTGTCAACCATTTTTATTTATTTTTCATTAAATTTCTTGCATAATCAATAATAAATAAATAGGCATTAATATTTGTTAAAAAATTATCTAACACTACAGGTGGCGTAATAAAATATAATTCACTACTTAAAACTCTTTTTAAAATTGAAATAATAAATTCTTTATATTCCCCAACTAAATTCTCGGTTTCCGCTGATAAACTAGTATCATCTCTATTTTTTAAATATTTTTCAGTAAGATTCGCAAAGGAATCAACATAAAAAGTTGCTAAATCCATAACATCTTGATGGGATGTATCTAAAAACCCTCTTACAAACTCGGCTGATTTTTTTAATAATTCATTAAAATAATAAGTATATTCTCGTAAATAAAACTCGGTATAATCTTTCTTACTAATAATGCGTTCTAAATCTCTTCCATAAACTGAAATTTCATTTATGATGTATTCATAAAAATCCGGATACAAATAGGAGAATAAATCTTGTGAATCTAATTTTCTTCTTATTTCTGAACAAAAATCATTAAAATCATTTACTAAAATTAAAGCATCATTATTTAATTCATTAACTTTATTCATAGTTTCATTATCAAAAGAAGCATTTCCCCTACTTGTTAATAATTTCATATCAGCATCAATCTGTATTTCTAAATTAACTTCAAATAATTTTTCTGTTAACTCTTCTACATCTTTCGTATATGGTGTTATATAAACATCACTTTTAATTATTTCATCCGCTAGTTCTTTATAAGATAAGGTTAAAGCCCTTACAACAATTTCATTCGCTCTTCTTCCTATTTCTATTGCCCTATCAATGTAATTTTGATTATTTCTAAAAAAAGTAAGGCCTATAGTTGTACAAAAACTTCTAATTGAACCAGCAAAATAAACATGATTTACAATAGATTGTAGAAATATTTCTTTATTATCTAACATTAGTCAATCTCCTTTTCTTCAATATCTAAAACAAATTTATAAAAATTAACACTTTTATAGATATTATCAATAGATACCGGTGGTGTAATAAAATATAAGTCTCCATTAATTAATTTACTTAAAATATTTTTTAAAAAATCTTGATAATCTTTTAATAAATCATTAGTATTAATTGCTAAATTCTCTTGAACTTCAGGAGAAATCGAAGCCTTAAGATATAAATCAATTATTTCTCCAAAACTATTAACATAGTAATTCGCTAAATCATAAACATCACTTGCCGATACATCAACCCAATCTCTAATAAATCTTGCTGTTTTTTGTAATGTTGTAGCAAACTTATATTCATAACCTACAGCATATATTGGGGAATATCCTTCCATGGCAATTATTCTTTGTAAATCTAAAATATATGAATCAACTTCATCAAATAAATAACTAAAAAAGTCACTATAAGAAAACGAAAATAATTGATTACTATCTAATTTCTCTCTTATTTCATTACAAAACATTTTAAAGTTTTGAGCAAATATTAAAGCTTTTTCATTTAATCTTTGAATATTCTTAATTAATGATTCATTAATATTTTGATTAAGTCCTGCCTGAAACTTTAATTCTTCTTCCGTAAACGTAGTATCAATATTAATACCAAATAGTTTCTCGGTTAATAATTCACAAGGAAGCGAAAACTCCGTAACATAAATACCACTTGTAAGAGCCTCAGAACTAACTAAACCTCCTGTATAACTTAAAGCTTCTTTGCCAAGAGAATTAGCCTTATCAGCAAAATTTTGACTTAAGGCAATATACTCACCATTATTTTTATAAAAAGATAATTCAATTGTTAAACAAAACTCCCTAATACTTCGTAAATAATATAAATGATCTCTTAAAGACTGTATATAAAATTCTTTATCTGTTAACAAATTTATCACCAAATAATTATATGATTAAAAAAATATTATAATACCTTTTTTCCATAAATAAAAAAGAATAGAATAAAGGATGATACTTCGTTATAAATCTTTATCTATTCTTTAATGATTATATTTACATTGTTAAATCATAAGGCCTAAAATATGTTCCATCACAAACATAACCATTTCCACTATCACACGTAATTTTAACGGATGATACTAGATTGATAGATGGGCGGGCAGCGTAAGAATCACTCGAAGGATTACCACCCCCATACGCATCGCCGTAATTGAAGACGAACCAAACGAGCGAAGAACGCGGAGTTGATAACCACATAGTTTGATAATCGTTATAATTATTTATATGCGATCCAAGGGATAATTGTGATGCAAACATCTCCCCATATCTTAATAATCCAACTTTACTATAATATGAATTACTATCATCAACTACATTACTATAACTTCCAGAACTAAATTTTTTTTTATAATATTTTCCTGCTAATTCGTCTTGTACTGATGTATCTGTATTTGTTGCAATCATACTTTTATAATTTATTGGCGAAGTTGAAATACTATCATACCAATCATTAACTAAGTATTTATCCCAATAATCCCCCTCAGTTTGTGTATCAAAATATACATCACTACCATATTTTTTCTTTAATACACTACTTTCATTTCTTATATAATCTGCTTTTACTATTTTTGTTGTTGTTCCTTCAAGACCTATCACTCTATATACATCATTATTAAATTTAACATATTCACCATTAATACTATTTGTTCTATTAGTAAGCGATGTACCATTTGTTGGTATTTCTTTATCTCCTGATATCTTATATGGTGTATTTCTTGTTCCATCTCCATCGGAAAAATTCACGGTGGATTGTAGATAGATAGATGGGCGGGCAGCGTTTGAATCACTCGAAGGAAGACCACTCCCATTCGCATTGCCGCCACTGTTGACGCCCCAAACGTACGAAGAACTATAAGGTGTCATTAACCACCAATCTTGTCCAATATGTAGATAACTATTGCTATAAGATGATGTATATGAATTAGTATATTCATAAGCGTTTAATAATCCTACTGTTCTTTCCAATGTATCATTTGCTGCTCTTTCTGCATATGGGTCTATTGTAGCTGATGTCATTCTCTTAACATTCCATTCAGCATTTTGTACTACAATATTTTCTTTATTATATAGTGTTGGTAAAAATTCATTGGTTAACCAATTATCAATATATGAACCATTAAATGTTGTATTACTTTCAAAGTAAATAGCAGTCATTGGGTTTTCTGTTACTAATTTCATCATACCATTAGGGTAAATAGCTACTATTCGCCATAGTTTTCCTGAATACCAGACATAATTCTTTAGACATGATTCATCATTTTCCATATAATAAACTACTTTACCATCATTTAATGAACCAGTATATGGTCCACTATAATCTATTTTTTGCATACATACTGTTCTTGTATTAAAATCTTCTGTTAACTTCTCAGCTTGTGTTCTAAAGTCCCATACTGCATAAAGAGTATTTATTCCTGTTAAGGAAACATTATCTCCTACTTCATAAGTTGGTGTTGTAGCATTTTGAGTGGTACTCCATCCCTTAAAACCAAAAGTATTAATATCTCCTAAAATAACATCATTAGTTCCTGTTAATATTTGTCTTTGTGGTGTTGTTCCTTTAACTCCATTTTTGTTATAGATAATAACACCTGTTTGCGTTGATGTATCTTCTCCTAAGGTTGCTTCTACTTTAACATTAAAGGATAATCCAGAATTATTTTGTAGTGCATTCCATTCACTTGTTGATAAATATACTTTATCTCCTCTCCAATCTGTATTTTCTTCTGGGGTATCTGTTATTATTACATAGTTTTTATCAATATAAACTTTTAAAATAACTTTACCATCTGTTTCAGTATCACTTGTTTTAATATGTCCTATTGCAAATTCAGCATTTTCTTCTAATATTGCTCCATTTTCATAAGAATATAATGTTATTTCATTACCATTAGTATTTAAATCATTTTGCATTACATGAATAGATATTGGTACATTTTTACCATTTGATTGTACTTGTACATTTGTTGCTATTACTTTATAATCAATTCCCCCTTGATAAGATGTTTTTCCTTTTACAGTAATTTCTACTGTTGGAACAGAATTATCTTCTTCAATATTACTTATAGATACTGGAAATACATTATTTAAAGTAACATTATCATAATTACTTATAAACTCAATATTACCAAGTTTTAATGTATTTTCATTACCAGTTCTTGTATAATTAAAGAATGCAAAAGTTAATCCTCCAATCATACCTATTAAGACAAAGAGACTTAAAAATATTTGAATATTTAATTTTCTACTTTGTCTTTTCTCATCAATATTATTCATTTTATCTCTCCTTCCTTTCTTTGCTTAATAATAATTTTTTTAATTAAATAAATTCTATGAAGTATCATATACCATTTTACTTATCATAATTACCTATCTTATCTTACATATCAATTATACATAAATAGTATTTATTAAGCAATACTTTTTCAAATATTTTTTTATTATTTACACTTTTTACTATACATAATATTTCTTGTATAATTATTTTTATTCTTTATCCTATGATAAATTCTTATTAAACAAAATAGTTTATATAAAAAAATAAAATATGTTAAATAAAAAGGGACTATCCAGAAATGAAATAATCAATTTCTAGACAATCTCTTTAATTAATTTATTTTATTACTTTTTCTTTTTCCATTATTTTTCTTATATTATAATCAATATAAATACTATCGTCATTATAGTCACGTTCATTAGTAATATCAAGATAATCTTTAATAAAATAAGGAACATTCTTTTTACTAATATTAGTAACATCTCTTTCTAAAATGATAAAAGTATCTCCATCTAAGTTATATAAATCCATGCGATATCTTTCACCATCATCAATAAAATTATATCTTATTTTTTTTAGTAATATACCTTTTACCATAGATAAATTATCTAAATAAGTACTTTCATTAATTGATTTACAAATAGTTGTTTTTAAACCATTATCTTCATATTTATTTTTAAGACATGTATAATAACTAGAATTGTTTATAGTACTTTTTTGAAATACAACGTCACAAACATTATCATATTGTAAAACAAATTCTTCTATTTCTTCTTTAATGGCATTATTAGAAAATTTTTCCCATAAAATATCATTAGGTTTTATCAAATATCTTTCATGTTTAATAACTTCTTCTTCCCCAATATACGCCCTTATGATATTTTTTACTTTTTCTATTTTCTCATCAAATAAAGTATCATTAGAAACTATTTTCAAATTAGGATGATTTTGCCATGCTTCCATAGTTTTTTTATCCATCATTCTTGCTTCTTCTTTCGTCTCTGTTCTTGCAGAGTTATTTAAAGTTGTATAATATTCATCTTTTCCAATGGCAGCTGTTACTAAATGAATAACTAAATCATATCTTTTGATAATATCTGCTTCGCTAATATTTCTTCTTTTAATAATATTGGCAAATTCATCATGAGATATATAAGCACGATTATCTAAAATACCTCTATCATACAAAATAGCAACCTTCTCATTAGGACATTTAAGAGCAGCCATTTGTCTTATTGTCTCTTTATTATATTGAGAATCAAATATTAATGATTGAAAATCAAATAATGGTATTTTATTATCTCCAAACGGCTTCATTCCATCATTAATTAATTCCGTTGCTACCTCACTTACTAAATAAACAGTATATCCATAACCTCTTAATAATTTTGTTAATTCATCAAGAGCTGTTGTTTTACCACCACATGGACCTCCTGTAACAACAATATTTAATATTTCTTTCATAAATCCCCCAAGTCCCATATTATACCATAGTTTCAATTATTTTTCTAGAAAATACTTTCTTGTAATAAAACTAAATATCATAACAAGCATTGTCGCAATTATTTTAGATAACATTTTATTCATCAAAATGATATTAATCATTAAATAAATTAATAACTCTGATAATAACAATCCTACTAAACTAAGAATTAAAAATATTGTAAATGTTTTTTTAAATTTTTTATCATTAACATTAAATACATATTTAACACTACCATAATAATTATAGATTGTTGCTAGTAAATAAGATATTATATTAGCTACTAAAGGATCAAAACCTAAATAATTATATAAAAAATAATATATTATCCAATCAATAATCGTAGCAATACCACCAACAATAATAAATTTAAGTATTTGCATTAATAGCTTTTGCTGTTTATCATTTAATTTACTTTTACAATAATTTATTAATTTCCAATCTTTCATTTTCTACCATCATCCATCAAGTTTTCTTCAATAATAAATCTTGGTCTTTTCTTTGTTTCAAAATATATTTTTCCAACATATTCCCCAATTATTCCAATAAATAATGTTTGTAATCCTGATAAGAAAATAATTAATGATACAATACTTTCTATTTTTAAAGTTTGATAATTTACTAAATTAAGAATTACAAAAATAACTAAAAATATAAAACTTATTAGTGTTTGCCATAATCCTATATAAACAATTATTTTAATAGGACTTGTACTAAAAGAAGAAATACCATCCCATGCTAGAGCAACCATTTTTTTTAAAGGATACTTACTTTCTCCTGCAAATCTTTTACCTCTTTCATAATAAACAATATCTGATTTAAAACCAATTAAAGGAAAAATCCCTCTTAAAAACAAATTCACTTCTTGATAATTAGTAAACTCTTCTAAAACTCTTTTAGATGTCAAACGATAATCAGCATGGTTATAAACAATATCTACTCCCATTTTCATCATTATTTTATAAAATGACTCTGCCGTAACTCTTTTAAAAAAACTATCTTTTTTTCTAGAATTTCTAACGCCATAAACAATTTCACAACCATTTTTATACTTTTCTATCATCAAATCAATAGCATTAATGTCATCCTGTAAATCAGCATCAATACTTACTACCATATCTGCATAATCTTTAGCAGTCAATAATCCTGCTACTAAAGCATTTTGATGCCCTCTATTATGTGACAAAGATATCCCTGTAAATAAAGAATTCTTCCGTGATATTTCTTTAATCATCTGCCATGTTTTATCACTTGATCCATCATTGACAAACATAACTTTACTTTCTTTACTTATTTCTTTCTTTTTTATAAGTTCATGCATTTTTTTCTTCATTACTTTAATTGTTTCATTCAATACTTCTTCCTCATTATAACAAGGAATCACTATATATAAAATATTTTTCATCATCCTAAAACCCCATTTTCCTCTTTAAAATAATTAACATACATATCCTTCGTATATAAAACTAAAATTATTAAATAAATAATACTTAATAAAGACATATTAATAGCAAAACCAGAAAATAATAAATACATATAGCCATTTAATGAAATAAGTTCAATAATTATTGGAACATAATATTTCTTCTTATTAATAACAAAATAAATTAAAGCCAAAACATCTCCCATAAACAAATATCTTTCATGCATTTGTGGTAAGAAAAAGGTACATATCATAATCGACCATAATCCAAATTCAATAATCGCTTTTTTATCGAAATTAATTTTTTTCTTATATACCAAAAGTCCTATCGTCATAAAAATCATTAAAGTACCAATTATTCCTATTATACCAATCTCTTTAAGAGGTGTATTAATTAAATTAGGATTACTACTATCATATCCTTTAAGATAAATACTATAAAAATTAGGTAAATTAAGTGTTAAATAACTATCATAAGTACTAGATTGATTATAATATACTTCAAAACCACTAAGAAAATCATGACTAAAAATAATTTTCGGAATACTAAAAAGAAATACGATTAAAGGAATAACTAAAAAATATTTAAATTTAATTTTACGATTTGTAAAATACATTAAAACATATAAAGGAAAAATAAAGATAGCTTGAAATTTAAAAGCAAATGCCATTGACCAAAAAATTATTCCTTTAAGAAATTTATTCTTTAATAAATAGTAAATTGATATCAAAACAAAAACTGTATAAATACTATCGCTTTGTCCCCAAAAAGAAGAATTAAGGATTACCGTTGGTAAAAACAAATATATTCCATAAACAACTAAAGAAATAGTTTTAGAATACTTCTTATCTTTTAAAAGTTCTTTGATTATTTTAACAAGAAAGAATCCTCCAAGATAATCGAAAAATATTGAAACAGCTTTAATTGATATTAATGAATCAATTGGTAAATACGTAAGTAAAGAAAGAATTGTCATATATATAGGAGTATAATTACCAATTGGTCTACCTAAAGCCTCTAGTCCACCATAAAGTTTTAATTCATCAAACCATGGCTTTAAAAAAATATCATAATCACCTGAAGGATATTTTATTAATAAAAATCTAACAAGCAAAGAAAAAATAGTAATTAAGAAAAAAAATATTACATAAGGATTTTTATCAATAAATTTCCATATTTTATTTTCAATATCTAATCTTTTTTTCATTTTTAATCACTCCTAAAAATACCAACTAGAAAACCATTTTAAAGCATTTATATAATCTTCTGAAATATTTGTTCCCGATACGACAGGATAAAAAAACATAAAACCAATAATTACTAAACAAATATATGTCCAATATATCTTATAACTAAACTTTTCACTTAACCATTTTATAAAAGCAACTATACCTAACATTATAAATGGTAAAGTTATAAAGTAATGATACATAAACATAATACGTCCTATAAAAATATAAGGAACAAACGAAGTTAAAATAAAAATTAAAATAAACTTACTATTACTATTTTTCTTAATAGTACTAATCACTAAATAAATAAATGAAATAATACCAAACCACCAAACGAAAGGATTTCCTATCTCAACAATTGTCATTCGCATACCACTTATAATAGTACCATTATATAACCAAACAGGTTTAGCCATAATAGGCCACTGATACCAACTTGATGAAAAAGGATGAGTAGCCACAAGTCCACTATGATAATCATACATCATTTTACCAGCATCAAAAACACCTTTAAACGTGCCATCATAATAACTTACATTAGGAAATAATAAATAACTTAATATATAAACGATAAAAGGTATCATAATAAAACAAATTATACAAGTAATACATAATTTTAATAAATACATATCTTTCATTAACCATTTAATAAACTTTATTAATAAATAAATACCAACTAAAATTAAATAACCTATTAGTAAAGTTCTAGCCAAATCTTTATTAAATAACATAAAACTAAAATAATATAAAGAAAAAGGTATTATAAAACATAATATTAAATAATTAATAACGATATTAATATTAAAATTATTTCTAAGATACTTTATTAAATGAAAATCATATTGTTTAGCAAGATGAATAAAAAAAGTTATCGCTAAACCAAGACCTACATATAAGGCATTCCATTTAGTTGCAATAGCGCATCCAATAAATAAACCTGATAAAGATAAATTAAT
>CADCJQ010000023.1 GCA_902801795.1 uncultured Erysipelotrichaceae bacterium | reverse complement strand
TGATTAATAACACTCTCTGGCAAAGTACCCTTTCTTTCTAATGATGGATAATTAATATTACCTTTTTCATCATATGCTATCATAAAACCACCCTCTTTCAAAATTATAAAAAAAGGCGCCAAAAGTATTAATCATTTAATACTAATGACACCTTTAATTCAATATTTTTAAGTTCTTCAATAAATAATTGTATTCTCATAGATGTACCCCCATTCTAGAAAGTACCTCTTTCTTAGTTATTTATAATAACACATTTTATTTGTTTGTCAATTCCCACTTCGTGGAATAGTTAGTCTTGCTCTGGAATATCAACAGGATTAGGTATATCTAATGTATTTGTATAGTCTTCAAACTTATCTACTGTATCATATTCCATTTTATTTGTAACTCTAACATAGATATTATAAGTAGTCATAATTGTAGAATGACCTAGTCTTTTAGAAACAGCTTTAATATCAGCACCTTGTTCTATTAACCTTGTGGCATGTGTATCTCTAAAATCATGAAATCTACAAGGTATTCCTAGTTCATAATTAATTACTTTAAAGGCATGTCTAGTTGTTTCAGTTCCTCGATAATCACCATTTGATCTTACAAATATTAAAGGAGCTTCTTTTAAATCTAATTTAAGTTCAGCAGTGGCATCTACTATCTTAATTTCTTGTCTATTGGTATATTCATTTAATACCGGCATTTCATAATGTTTTAAATATGAATTTCCATAAAATGCTTTATTTTCTTCTTGTTCTTTTTTAAACTCTTTCAATGCTTTAACTAAAGTATCTCCAATTGTTATTGTTCTTCTACTTTGGGGTGTTTTGCATGAACCATAAAACCATACTTCAACAGAATGTCCTTTTGTAATTTCATATCTTTTAGGTTTACCAAAACGATTCTTCTTAATAATGTTCTTATTAACTGTTAATGTCTTTTTCTCAAAATCAATGTTATCCCAGGTTAATCCAAACACTTCGGATGTTCTTAAACCAGTATAATATGCTGTTAGAAATGCATAGTAAATACAATGAACATCTTTAAACCTATCCAATATCTTCTCTATCTCTTCTTGAGTAAAAATGTGAACGGGATCTCCAGATACTACTTCATACCTTGGAATATGTACTCTTTCAGCTGGATTCTCATTAATAAAATTAACATCATAACACGCATATTTCAAAGAACCTTTAACGACTTTCATAATACCTTTTAAATACCATTTAGATAGATTTCTTTCTACATAAATTTTATTAATAAACTCTTGTAATAATTGAGCATTAATTTGAGATAATGAATACATCCCTAATCTTGGCTTCAAATAGATTTTAATAATATTGAGATAAGTAACTATTGTTGAATATTTTAAATTGAAATTGCAATATGTATCTATCCAATAATCTAAAAAGTCTGAATAAGACATTTCCTTATTCTTTCTTACTCTACCTATCCGATAGAATTCATTATAATCTAATGCTCCTTGTTCTAAAGCTGCTTGTCTTGTTGGAAAACCTGATCTAGTTATCCATTTTCTTGTTCCGTTAATCGATGATGTTTCAAATCGGTATTCGTACACCTTTCCTCTTTTTCTTACGCTTACCATTTTTCATACTCTCCTTTTCTAAAAATTGGTAAACAAAAAATGCCATCATTCGATGACATTTTATCTTCATTAATTGACCACAAAGATGTGTACAAAATACCACAACATTTTTAGTCTTCTGTCCACAAAACTTAAAAAATGTGGACAAATTGTGGACAAATGGCATTTTTTAGCCATTTTTTTCGTGGACAAAGTCTTCGCAAACCGTTGATATTATTACTATCTACCACAGCATTGTTTATACTTTTTCCCTGAGCCACATGGACATGGATCATTTCTACCTATTTTTTTACTCTTGGCTTGTGTTTTTGTTGTCGTTTCATCTTTATCATTTGTTAATTTATTTTTAACTACTTCTTTTCTTTCAATATTTTGTTTTACTTCAGCACGTAATAAGAATAAGGTAATATCTTTATCAATATTTATTAACATATTATCGTACATATTTGCTCCATCAACAGAGTATGCACGAAGTGGATCTTGTCCACCATAACCACGCATCATAACGGCTTCACGAAGATGTGCAAGAGCATTAATATTTTCTGTCCAATACTTATCAATAACATTTAAACTAATAGCTTTTTCAAATTCATCACGAATTTCTTGAGGAAGAGATTCTAATTTTTCTTCATACTCTTCCTTTACTTTTTCATTTATAAAGTCAATTACTTCTTCTGGTTTTTTCTCTTTAATATCTTCAAAACTAATATGTTTTCTTAATAAATTTTGATTTGCATAATTAACAATATCAGATAAGTCATTATCCGTAAGATAATCTTCTGGTGGTATATGATCATTTACGATATCGGAAATATGATTATAGAAAGTATTTAAAACAGTATCGTGAATAGAATCATTATCTAATATTTCATTTCTTCTACGATATATATCTTCTCTTTGCTGATTCATAACATCATCATATTCTAGTAATTGTTTTCTTATATCAAAGTTATTTCCTTCAACTTTAGCTTGGGCACTACCAATAGATTTTGTAAATGTTTTACTACGAATTGCTTGTGTATCTGAAAATCCTACTGCCTGTAACATTCCTTTAATTCGATCAGTTCCAAAACGTACCATCAAATCATCTTCCATAGAAACATAAAATTGACTTGCTCCTGGATCTCCTTGACGTCCTGAACGTCCTCTTAACTGATTATCAATACGACGTGATTCATGTCTTTCTGTACCAATAACATAAAGTCCACCTAAGGCTTTTGTTTCATCCGTTAATTTAATATCTGTTCCACGTCCTGCCATATTAGTTGCAATTGTAACAGCATTTTTTTCTCCAGCATGTGAAATAATTTCTGCTTCTCTTGCATGATTTTTAGCATTTAATACTTCGTGTTTAATACCTTTTTTCGTTAACATTTCACTTATTAATTCACTATTTTCAATCGCAACAGTACCAACTAGAATTGGTTGACCAGTTTTATGGATTTCACAAATAGCATTAACAATGGCATTATATTTACCTTTTAAACTAGGATATACTAAATCCGCATAATCAATACGGGCAATAGGACGATTAGTAGGTATAACGATAACATACATATTATAAATATTTCTAAACTCTTCTTCTTCTGTCTTTGCAGTACCAGTCATACCAGATAATTTTTGATACATTCTAAATAAATTTTGGAATGTAATAGTGGCTACAGTTTTTGTTTCTTCATTAATTTTAACGCCTTCTTTAGCTTCAACCGCTTGATGTAGTCCATCACTCCATTGACGTCCTTTCATAATACGACCTGTAAACGGATCAACAATTAATACTTCCCCATCTTGTACAACGTAATCAACATCTTTTTTCATGCCATAATTAGCTTTTAAAGCCTGATTAATATAATGAACTAAACCATTGTTCTCTAAACTATATAGATTCTTTAAATGAAAATAACTTTCGGCCTTTGATACACCATCATCAGTTAAAGTAACATTTCTTGTTTTTTCATCATAATTATATTCAACTTCATTCTTTAATCCTTTAACAAACCTGTCAGCATCAAGATATAAATTAGCACTCTTTAATTGTCCCCCAGATATAATAAGTGGTGTTCTGGCTTCATCAATTAAAATAGAATCTGCTTCATCGATAATAGCATAATTAAGTCCACGTTGTACACGGTTTTCTTTTTTTACAACCATATTATCTCTTAAATAATCAAATCCTAATTCATTATTTGTTGTATATAAGATATCACAATTATATTGTTCTCTTTTTTCTTGAGGAGATAATTCTCTTTTATTAATACCAACAGAAACTCCAAGGCCTTCATAAACTGGTCCCATCCATTCAGCATTACGTACCGTTAAATATTCATTAACTGTAATTACGTGAACACCTTTTCCTTCTAATGAATTTAAGTAAGCTGGGAAAATTGTTACTAAGGTTTTACCTTCACCAGTACGAAGTTCTGCAATATTACCATAATGAATAGCAATAGCACCTAAAAGTTGCACATAAAAAGCCTTTTCATTAAGTTTTCGATACGCTACTTCTCTTGCTGTTGCATATGCTTCAACTAATAAGTCATCAAGTGTTTCACCTTTACTTAATCTTTCTTTAAATTCAATTGTTTTATTTTTTAACTCGTCATCAGATTTCTTACTATATTCTTCTTCTAAAGCCATGATATTATCGGCAATTTTCTTAAAACGAGACATTTCTTTATATTCATGATCAAATAATCTTTTTAATATACCCATAAATTATTCACTCCTTTTAATACTACTATTTTATCAAAAAAAAGAACTATTTACTAGTCCTTTACTTATTATTTACTTATTTTTATTTCATTAATTATATTTAATATTACTTATTGTTATTTTTTTTATTATATTTCAATACACCTAAAGTTGAACCAATAAACAAAACAATTATAGATGATGCTAAAAGATATGTATTTACATTTTCTTTAGAAGCATAATTAGTACTTTTAGTTTTAAAAATAACACCAACACCATCAATTTCTAAAGATAAATACTCATAATCGTCTGGTTCAGTAACAGAAATTTCTGTTTCGATACTTTGGACAGCAGTTACGCCATCCATTTTAGCATGTTTAATATCCAAAAGCAAATCTTCATATGAATGATTTTTAAAATAAGACAAATCAACATTAATAGTATATATTTTCCTTACATAGTGATCTGAACTATCTTTTTTCCAGATATCATAAAATTTAAAGACACTAGAATCATTTATATCATTTAAATATACCTTATTAGTATTATCTACTTCAACTTTATCCTTGTTAATAATATCTTCTAAATCATTTAATTCATTTGATAAAACATTATTATCTTTAGTAAATAAAGTAATATTTTTTACCATATCAGTATTTACACTTTGACTACTATCCGTTTTAGCCATAATAGGTTGTGTTAACATTAATGTAGTAATAGAAGTTGCAACCCATTTCTTTCCATTTTTTTTAAAAAATCCTCTGATATTTTCCCAATTAATTCTCATTTTATTCCCCCTATATTTATTTATACTTTTTTACATATTGATGACTTTGTCCTATTTCACAAGGAAAACCAGTATTATATGATATATTATTAAGTATTATTTTATTTTGTAATTGTTTATCACCATACAAATATTCATTAACATCTCTTATCGTTTCAAGAGATACTTCATTAGCCTTCTCCCATAAATCATCAAATGAATCACTATATACTTCTTTTGTTTCAGGATTTAACCAAATATCATGTTCTAAGTTTAAATATGGTATTATTCTTGATAAATCTTTTTTATAAATAAAATCACCAATATTAATAAATTTAATAATTAAAGGTATTATACCAATAACATTTCTTCTAGCAAGAGTATCATACATAATATTAGAAAACATTCCAAAACTATATTTTAAACTCTCTAAATTACATCCGTAAACTCTTTTGTAAATTACATTAATCATTTTCAGTAATTCATCATTATTTACAAACCATTTATGATAATAGCATGCATTATTTCGATGATATTTCTGTACTATATAATCATCTATCCAATGTTCTATTAATCCATGTGGTTTAATCTTATGCTTTCTTTCAATATCTTCTGTCATGTAATAAATAAGAGGATGTGTTACACTATCAAGAACTAAATGATCAATATTACCATAAAGAAAGGCCATTACTTCACTATTATCTTGTAATTTATTATCTTTAATATAATTTAACATTGACATAAAAAACTCTTTTACTTTATTAGCATGCTGATAATCAAAGGTTTGATAATCAGTTTCAATCAAAGCATCAGGTCCCATACAATAAGCTTTTAAGTCCTCTTTTTTTATTTCTATTATTTTATCCATTTCTGGTAATAATAATTCTCCATGAATAGAATGTGTTTTGTAACTTGGCATCATACCTCCAAAAAACAGCCCATATTATACCAAAAATATCAGTTTTTGTCAATTTCATAATTTATAAAAAAATAATACTTTTATTGTACTATTTTATTTCCCAATTAACTGGTTTTATTCCTTTACTTATTAAATAATTATTTGTTTTAGAAAAAGGTCGACTTCCAAAAAAGCCATTATAAGCTGATAAAGGACTTGGATGAGAAGATTCAACAACATAATGAATTGGATTAGTAATTAAACTTTTTTTACTTCTAGCATAACGTCCCCAAAGAATAAAGACAACTGGTTCTTTTTTTTGATTAACAAGTTTGATAACATTATCGGTAAATGTTTCCCATCCCATTCCTTGATGGGATGCGGCATGATCTTTAACAACTGTTAATACAGCATTTAAAAGTAAAACGCCCTCTTTAGCCCATGAATGTAAACTACCATGATTAGGTGGTTTTATTCCTAAATCATCTTCTAATTCTTTAAAAATATTAACTAAACTTGGTGGTTTTTTTATCCCTAAAGGAACAGAAAATGATAAACCTTCCGCTTCTCCTACTCCATGATAAGGATCTTGTCCTAAAATAACTACTTTAACTTTTTCATATGGTGTATAACGAAAAGCATTAAATACTTGATCTTTTCTGGGAAAAATAGTTTTATCATGGTATTCTTTCCTTACATTATTAATAAGTTTTATAAAATAATCTTTTTTTAATTCATCTCGTAAAATAATATCCCAATCATTACCTATCATATTAACTACCTTCTTTATTTATTTCATTAACTACATTTTTTCTTAAACCTAAAAGCGCTACACTATTAATTATCGCAAGTATCGCAACTCCTATATCAACAATATTCCAAAGACTTGATGGTTTGGCAATCGCTCCATATAAAAGAACTATAACGACAAATATATCTAATAGAAAAACACTCTTTTTACTCATCTTTTTATATAAATATTTAATGTTACTCTCTCCATAATAATATCCTGATATAATAGTAGAAAAAGCAAAAGAAATAATGGAAATAATTAAAATAATTGTTCCAAAACTACCTAAATGTTGATTTAAGGCTTCTAAAGTTATTTCAATACCATTAGGATCATGAAAACTATTAATATTAATATTACTCGTTAAAATAATAAAAGCGGTACTTGAGCAAATAATAAAACTTGTAAAGTATACTCCTAACATTTGTAGATATCCTTGTTTAGAAGGATAAGTAGTATCACTTGTTCCACTAGCAACTGCCCCTGTTCCAATACCGGCTTCTGATGAAAAGATTCCACGTTCGACACCTATTATCATACTACTTATTATACCCCAGCCTAAAGCTTTAAAATTAAAGGCTTCCATAATAATTTTCTCTAATATTACAGGAATAACATTAATATTCATAATAATAATCACTAAGGCTACTACCATATAAATAATTCCCATTATAGGAACTAATATGGATGTGAAATTCGCTATTCTTTTTAAACCATTCGAGATAATAAAATATGAAATTATAGATACAAATACTCCTGTTATAAGAGTTGGAATATTTAAATACTTATCAAGACAGGCTGCAATGGTATTTGATTGAATCGCTAAAAATCCTCCAAGATAGCATAAAGATATTGTAATAGCATAAATTATCGCTAACTTCTTTAGTTTTAAACCTTTTTCAATATAATATGGTGGACCACCTTTAAAATATTTTCCATCTCTCTCATGATAGATAACCGCTAGAGTACTTTCAACAAAAGAATTAGGAAGTGTTATTAAACAGGAAAGCCATATCCAAAAAACAACTCCTATTCCCCCTTGATATAATCCTAAAGCAATCCCTGCAAGAGAACCAACTCCAATACGAGCTGCTAAAGCTAGAGTCAAAGTTTTAAAAGGAGATATACCATCTTCTATGCTATCCTTTTTTAAACTTTTAAACATCTTTTTCACATTAAATTGGGGAAAACCTAATTTAAAAGAATAATATAATCCACAAACAATTAATAAAATAGTAGCAATAATCCAAAAAAAAGAATTAATAAAAGACATAATACCTCCTATTTATGATATTCTTCATGATTATTTATTTTAAAAGCACGATATATTTGCTCTAATAGTATTACTCTAAATAATTGATGTGGAAAAGTCATTTTAGAAAAAGATATCCGATAATCACATACATTTCGTAAATCATCTAATACGCCATAACTCCCACCTATTATAAAAGTAATATTATTATTTATATTAAAAGTATTATTTATTTTAGAAGCAAAAGATAAGCTATCTAATTCATTACCACTTATATCCATTAAAATATTATAATCATTTTTATTAAAAACTTTCATAACATTATTGTATTCTTCTTTTAAAGTTTTTTTGATATCATAAGAAACATCTGGTAATTCAATAATCTCTACTTTAGTATATTTGCTTATTCTTTTTTTATACTCTTGAATAGCATCTTTATAATAATTTTCTTTAATTTTACCAATACATATTATTTTTATCATAACTTCCTCTTTATTTATAAAATGTTAATGGATCAAATGATTGAGCTTGCCATGGCATACCATTCCATATTTCAAAATGTAAATGAGCTCCCGTACTATCGCCAGAAGAACCTATTTCCCCAATAATATCATGAGCTTTTACTCTTTGACCAACTGCTATATATTTAGTAGCGGAACTTGTTTTCCCTAATCTATCATTTCCATCAGTATTTTGCATATGTGCATATCTAGTATAATAACCATTATCATGTTTAATAATAACATAATATCCCGATGAAGAATTAGAAGTTATATCAATTATTTCACCATCTCTTGCAGCATAAATTGGTGAACCACGCTTTAATCCCGCAATATCCACACCGTTATGTTTTCTACCCCAACGCCATCCATAACGACTTGATATCGAATATGGTACATCTGTTGGCCAAAGCCATTCACTATCATCATAGGTGTCTTCGCTTATATATATTTTACGTAATATTGAACATCTTTTACCATTATTCTCAGTTGAATATGACACTAAAACACTATCTTTATTATGATCTAATACATCAATTTCTAATTCTCTTGAAATGTCTTGATTATTATATAATGCATCTATGCCATCTAATAAATCTTCACTACTAAATGATTTTATTTTTTTATCAAAATCTACTTTTATAATAGGAGCATCTGAAACTATAGAGTTTACACTTAACTTTTTATTTAATATAATTTCTTCTTTACTATTCTTTACTAAAATATCATATTCACCATTTTGATATATTGCACCATAGTTACTCTTTTGCCAAGTTTTTCCCCCATCAAAAGAATAACTTGCGTCAGTTAATTCATCTACAAAAACTGATAAACATCCAATATCATTATTATTTCCTTTGACAAATTGCCTAATGGGATTTTCATCTATTACCTTATTATTATCTTTTATTTTTGCAATCATTAATAAATTAAGCAAAAAAACAACGAAAAAGGATAAAACTAAATTAAATAATTTATAGTATTCCTTCATATCTTAACTCCTAATATAACTATTTTACCATTATATTTCGCCAACATCAATACATGAATCTTGAAAAGCTGTCGTAATTTCTAAACTAACATTTAGTATCTCATTAACTGTTTTCAAGGCTATTTCTGGCGTATTATTCGTTTCTGAAAGATGTGCTAAAATTATTTTTTTTGTTTTATCCCCAATTAATTCTTTTAAATAATTTCCTGACTGTTCATTGGATAAATGACCTTTATCACTAACAACTCTTTGTTTTAATATATATGGATAAGGACCTGTCATTAACATATTTATATCATGATTACTTTCAAATATATAAACATTCTTATTTTTTAATCTCTTTAAATATGTACTATTAATATATCCCGTATCAGTAACATAAACAAGACTTTTATCAAAATCGTTAACAATAAAGCCAACACTACCTGGTGCATCATGTGATGTATGAATCACTTCAATATGAAATTCATCAATATCAAAATCTTCATCATTAATAACCATATTATCTTCATTAACTATTTTTGATAGTTCATCAAACATCATACTATTAGTATAAACCATAGTCATATTCTTTTTAACAAAAGTAGCAAGCCCTCCTATATGATCTTTATGCGTATGAGTTATTAAAATGGCATCAATATCCTTTGGTTCTACTTGATATTCTTCTAATAACTTAATCATTTTAGGATAAGAAAATCCAACATCAATTAATATTTTTTTGGCTTTTCCTATTAAAAGTGTTGAATTTCCTTTTGAGCCACTACCTAGAATAATCGCTCTCATTAATAGAACAACAATGGGTCAAAAGATTGTGATGAAAATGGAACACCATTCCATATTTCAAAATGTAAGTGTACTCCTGTACTTCCTCCTGAACTTCCCATTTCTCCTATTAAATCATGTGCTTTAACTCTTTGACCAACTCTTATATATTTAGTAGCAGAACCAACACCACCTAAGCGGTCATTTCCATTAACATTTTGCATATGAGCATATCTTGTATAATAACCATTATCATGCTTAATAATAACAAAATATCCTGAAGAAGAATTTGATGTAATACTAGTTACTTCACCATCTCTTGCAGCATAAATTGGTGAACCACGTCCTGTTCCATAGATATCAACACCACTATGAAGTCTTCCCCAACGCCATCCATAACGACTTGATATGGAATATGGGAAATTAGTAGGCCATGACCAACCTCCATCACCACGTTTTGCTTGTTTACCACCATGAACAACAATTTCATTAACCACTGGTACAATCTCTTCACTGGAAACAATATATGCTTTTAATACTTCACCATTAATATATTTAATTTTTTGCGTAACTCTAATTGTTCCATTAGAACCTTTTTGTTTTATTTTTGTTTGTCCTTGATACATTGTATTATCATATTCATTTTTTCTTGTATACTTTACAATTTGATCTTCAACAACATGCTTTTCCACCATCAAGTTAAACACCGGATCAACCGCCCCTATTGATAATTCTTGTCCAACATATAAAAGATTAGTTGCACTTGTAAGAGATGAATTGGCTATTAAAAGTTCATTAACACTCATCTTATTATCATTCGCTATTTTATCAATATTATCACCAGATTTAACATAGTATTTTTCACTACTTGTATTATTATTAAATATTAAATATTTTGTTAAACTATCAGAATCCATATAAATAGTTTCATTAACTGGTAAATTGGCTTCTTTAATAACAATTTCATCTTCAATATAGATATTTTCTAATATTTCTCCCGTTGTTGATTGTAATTCTAATTTTTCTTTATTAACAAAAGCCTTGTATTGATCTTCATTAACAAATGATAAAATAAAGTTTTCCACTGCTTTCGTGAATATTTCTTTATTCATAACATTTATTTTAATTACTTTATTCTCATCTTCATCATGAATATTATCATCATTTTGATATTCTGTACTATTAGTTTTATCTATTGTTACTTGATATCCTCTAATGGTAAATGGTGATATTTCATTTATTCTTGTATAAATACTTTCAACACTATCTATAGCATCATCATAAGTAACTTCTTTTTCAATATTTATATCATTAGGTATATATATAGTATCAACATTATATTTAGTTTTTAATTGATCTTGTTGCTTATTAATATAATTATTTAACTCATCTTTTGATTTAATTAAACCAATAGCTTTTCCTTCTAAATAAACACGATATCCTTCAAGAGGAATATGTGATGTATTCTTTTCTTTAATCATGGTTACCAATATACCACTTATTATTAATGCAATTGTTAACCAAATTATATTTTTCCCTTTCAATTATTCTTCAACTCCTTCAGTTTTCTCATAATTTAAGAATGAACATGTATCACCTTTAAATATTAAATTAACCGTATCCGTTCTTCCATTACGATGTTTACCAACAATAAATTCACTTATTGAGGCATTACCTTCACCCGATGCCCCTTTTTTATAGTATGAATCACGATATAAGAATGAAACAATATCGGCATCTTGTTCAATAGAACCTGATTCACGTAAGTCACTCATTACTGGACGCTTATCTTCTCTTTGTTCAACAGAACGAGATAGTTGGGCAAGTGCAATAATAGGTATATGTAATTCTAAGGCTAAAAGTTTAAGTGCACGAGATATATCCGATACCTCTTGTTGTCTATTAGTTCCATAGTTTTTTCCACCACTAATTAACTGTAAATAGTCAATTATTACTAAATCAAGTCCTGCTTCACTGCTTGCAAGACGCCTACATTTACTTCTTATTGCGCCTATAGTTGATTCTGTCATATCATTAATAAAGATTTTAGCATCTTGTAACTGACTTATCGCTTCATTAAGTCTTGTCCAATCATCATTATTAAAGTTACCATTCATAAATTTTTTACCTTCAATTTGACCAACAGAAGATAAAATACGATTGGCAAGTTGAACAGCATCCATTTCCAAATTAAAAATAGCCACACTTTTACCTGCTAAAGCAGCATTAACACCAACATTTAAAGCAAAAACGGTTTTTCCCATCGCTGGACGTGCTGCCACTATTATTAATTGATTTTCATGAAAACCAGCAGTTAACCTATCAATATCAACAAAACCTGAAGCAATACCCGTTATTTCACCTTTTGCTTGAGATAATTGTTCAAGATTTTTTTGGGCATCATATAAAATATCTTTAAAATCACGAAATTCACTACTTTGTTTATTTTTAACTACACCAAGAATTTTCTTCTCTGCTTCATCAAGAGCTTCATCAACATCATCCATTGATTCATATCCTAATGTTCCAATTTCTTCGGATACCTTAATTAAACGACGTAGTAAGGCAGCATCACTAACCTTTTTAATATAATAATCAGCATTAGTTGCCACAGCTTCACTATTTAATACTTCACTAATATAAGGAATACCACCAGCTTCATTAAGTTTATCACTATTTTTTAGTTCTGTAATAATGCTTGTCATATCAATAGGAACATTTTTATTATTTAAATTCTGTAATACATTAAATATAACGCGATTATTATCAAAATAAAAATCTTCTGGCGATAAAGCATCTGTCGCTCTATCAAGCGCAAACTTTGATAAAAACATTGATGATAACAAAGACTGTTCTGCTTCTTGGTTACTTGGAATACTTCTTGCCATAACTAATCCTTATTAACTAATACTTTTATCTTACCAATAACATCTTTATATAAATTAATCATAACATCATGATAACCAAAAGTATTAATCGTCTCCATTTCTATTTGTTTTTTATCAATAGAAAATCCTAATTTATCAAGTTCTTCCTTAATTTGTTTTGTGGAAATACTTCCAAACATTTTATCCATTTTGCCAGCCTTAGCATGAAAAGTCAAAGTTATTTTCTCCAACTTTTTGGCATATTCTTTCGCTTCTTTCGTATTTTTCTCATCCAATACTTTATTATTCTCAATCTCTTTATTTAATTTATTTAAACTTGTTTCTGTTTTCTTAACAGCATACCCTTTTTTTATTAAATAATTCATGGCATAACCATCAGAAACTTCTTTAATATCACCCTTTTTACCTTGACCCCTTAAGTCTTTTAAGAAGATAACTTGCATAATATCCCTCCAAATCTATATACACTATTATAACATGGTTATAGAAAAACATAAAGAACGAAATCAAAGATTTTTTTCCGTTCTTAATTTATTTCTAAAAAACAATTATTTTATTTGACAATATGTTACATTTTAATCCTCTTTTTAAGTAATTTATCCAAAATAAAAGAGAGAATTTTTCTCTCTAATTTTTCTTTCTTTCATGCTATTTAAAGTATCCATTAAGTAATAGGTAACATAATGTTCAAATACATCATCTTCTCTTCTTTCTATTTAATGTTGACATTACTATAAATAAATTTACATTTTATTTTAAAATTATTATTCTAAAACACTATTTCCTACTTGATAATTCTTATCATAAATCATAATTTCTTCTTTATTATTACATGTTAATAAAAAAATATCTTCTACTTTCATTTTTCTTTCTTTAACTTTATTTAATAACCATTTTCTATCTTTTCCAATCGCTTCTAAATTATTTTCCATAATATTACCATCCATAATTAAATTAGCAACTAAGCCTTTATCGTCAATCTTGATTTTTAAATCTTTTCTTGTAGCAGTATCAAAATCAGATTTTAATAAAAAAGTTACTTTGCCACTAACTTCCATAATTGCATAATCAACTTCTGTAATATCAAATATTCCATCTTCTCTTGCATCTTGCATTAAATCATTAACATCTAATTTAACTTTTTTTAATTGTTCACGACTTATTTTACCATGTTCAATTAAAACAACAGGAACACCTGAAATAAAACGTCTTGCAAGAATACTTTTGGTTGTAATAAACGAAACAAACAAGGATACAAAACCATATATAGCCATCGCAATAAAAGCATTAATTATTGTAATATCAGAATTAATAGTCATTTCTGCTGCAATATTACCAAGACTAATACCAATAACATAATCAAAGATATTTAATTGACTAATTTGTTTTTTGCCTAATAATTTAATAACAAAAAACAAAAATATTAATGATGCAAAGCCTTTTATAATAACATCTACTGTTCCATTAAACATAATTATCACCAAGATTATTATGGTAATTATTAATTTTTATATGTATAAAAAAAGAAAATTCCAATTAGAAATTCTCTTTTATAACTAAATCACTTCCATTATAATCAAAAGTAATTGTATCACCATATTTAATAGATCCTGAAATTATTTTTTCCGCAAGCATATTCTCAATAGTACGAGAGACAACACGTTTTAGAGGTCTTGCACCATAATTAACATCATAACCTATTTCAACTAAATAATCTTTAGCTTTGTCAGTTAATTTTATTTTTAAATTTTTATCTTGTAGTCTTTCTTCTATTTCTGAAATTATTTTATCTAATATTTCATAAATAGTTTCTTTTGATAATGGTTTGAAAATAATAATTTCATCAATACGATTAATAAATTCCGGACGAAAATGTTCTTGTAATGCCTTCATTACTTTATTATTATCGTTTTCTAAAGCATATTCATCTCCTAAATTACTTGTCATAATTATAATGGTATTCTTAAAATCTACCGTACGTCCATTAGAATCTGTAATTCGTCCATCATCTAATATTTGTAGTAACAAATTAAGTACTTCTGGATGAGCTTTCTCTACTTCATCAAATAAAACAATACTATATGGATTACGTCTTACTGCTTCCGTTAATTCGCCACCTTCTTCATAACCAACATATCCAGGAGGAGAACCAATAAGACGTGAAACACTAAACTTTTCCATATATTCTGACATATCAATTCTAACCATATGTGTTTTATCATCAAATAATTCTAAAGCAAGTGTTTTAGCAACTTCCGTTTTACCAACACCAGTTGGTCCTAAAAACATAAAGGAACCAATAGGACGATTAGGATCTTTAATTCCTGCACGTGATTTAATAATTGATTCACTAACAAGTTTTAATGCTTCATCTTGTCCTTTAACATTCTTTTTCATGTTATCATATAGTTTTAATAATTTTTCACGTTCACCACTCATTAATTTAGAAAGAGGTATATTCGTCCACTTAGAAATAACACTAGCAATATCTTCTTCATTAACCGTATCACTTAATATTCTTTTTTCTGAACGACTATTTAGTTCCTGTAATTCTTTTTCAATTCTTGGAATTTCTCCATGGCGATAACGTGCTGCGGTTTCTAAATCATAATTATTTTCTGCTTGTTCTAAAGTAAACTTTGCTTTTTCAAGTTCTTTTTTCTTAATTTTTATTTCATCATTAATACCTTTTTCTTTATTCCATGCTTCCTTAAGTTTAGCTTCATCTTGTTTTAAATTATATAACTTGTCTTCAATTTGTTGTAAACGTTTTCTACTTAATTCATCTTTTTCTTTTTTAATAGCTTGTCTTTCTATTTCAAGAGATAATATTTCTCTTGTTAAGGTATCAAGTTCAATAGGTACAGAATCCATTTGAACTCTTATTGTTGCACATGCTTCATCTACAAGATCAATAGCCTTATCTGGTAAATACCTATCCGTTATATAACGATTAGATAAAGTAGCAGCGCTTACAAGAGCCTTATCAGTAATACTAACACCATGATGAATTTCAAATCTTTCTTTTAGACCACGTAATATTGTAATGGTATCTTCAACAGTTGGTTCACTAACTTTAATCTTTTGAAAACGACGTTCCAAAGCCCCATCCTTTTCAATATATTTACGATATTCATTTAAAGTAGTGGCTCCAATTACATGAATTTCTCCTCTGGCTAACATTGGTTTTAAAATGTTACCTGTATCCATTGCACCTTCTGCTGAATTACCTACTATCATATGTATTTCATCAATAAACATGATAATATTGCCTTCACTTTTCTTTATTTCATTTAAAACATTTTTTAAACGTTCCTCAAATTCACCACGATATTTAGCACCTGCAACTAAGGCTGCCAAATCTAGTTCCCAAATAGTTTTATTTTTTAAACTATTAGGTACATCGCCTTTCGTTATACGATTAGCAAGTCCCTCAACGATAGCGGTTTTACCAACACCTGGTTCACCTATTAATACGGGATTATTCTTTGTTTTACGCGATAAAATACGAGTAATACTACGAATTTCTTCATCACGACCAATAACCGGATCAATTTTACCATCACGAGATGCACGAGTAACATCACGTCCATACTTTTCAAGAACATTTTCTTCTTCTTGATTATTTTGATTAAACATACATATCACCTTTTTCCCTTTCTGTATACCATTATACTCTATTTTTAGCACTTGTCAAGTAAGAGTGCTAATTTATTATAAAAAATAATGTCGAAATTTGTCGAACGATTTCAATTTGTTAGTACTTCCTTTAAGGAGGTGTATCATGAAATTAAGAGAATTCTTTTTATATATCATGATATTTGTTCTACTAATACTAGTATTTATTTTAGCATTACGTTAAATTAACTCTCTCTAAGGGAGTTTTGGTAAAAGTAAAGCATACTAACAGGTTTTTGGTTGTTAGTATGCTTTCGCAAATATTTGAAATATCAGGAAGTACCTAATTTGTTAGTACTTCCTTTAAGGAGGTGTATCATGAAATTAAGAGAATTCTTTTTATATATCATGATATTTGTTCTACTAATACTAGTATTTATTTTAACATTACGTTAAATTAACTCTCTCTAAGGGAGTTTTGGTAAAAGTAAAGCATACTAACAGGATTTTGGTTGTTAGTATGCTTTCAGCAAATCTATAATGGAAGTACCTAACAATTCCCTTTTATTAGGTATATCCTTTTTTATTATATCAAGTTATCCTTGACATATTCATAATAACATAAATAAATTATTAATTCAAGAATTATTCACTTTCAATAATACCATATCCGCCATCTTTACGTTTATATAAAACGCACATCGCATTAGTATCACTATCTTTATAAACAAAGAAATCATGACCTAATAATTGCATTTGAAGCAAAGCTTCTTCTCCACTCATTGGTTTAACATCAATTTTTTTATGTTTAACAACTTCATCACTTTCTTCAATAGGTATTAAATCATCTAAATTAAATTCTTTATTTTTTACTTTTTCACGTTTTTGTAATTTAGACTTATTCTTTCTAATTTGCCTTTCTAATTTGTTAATTACTAAATCAACGGCTGCATAAAAATCTTCTTGTTCCTCTTCTGCTCTTAAAATAAGTGTTTTAAGAGGGATAGTTACTTCAACCTTTTGTAAATAATTATGTATTTTTACTAAAACTGTTGCTTTAGCTGTTTGATCAACTAAGTATTTATCTAACTTACTTAGTTTCTCTTTCACATAACTCTTCATTGAATCAGTTACTTCTAACTTATTCCCACGTATTAATATTTCCATAATAATCCTCCTTTTATATATAATATTAATAATCTAATTAATTATATTTCCCCTTACACTTATAATATATCACTTTTTCTAAAAAAAATCTATGTAGTTGACAAATTCATATTTTATTTTACGTAAAAAGACATAACCATATGGCTATGTCTTATTTTGATTCTTTTTTAAAAAACTTTTTACTAGTAATAATATCTGTTTTCATAACAAATATTAAAACTAAAATCATTAATATTCCATAAATAATACGTCCAATAAAAATATCTTTTGTATCATTCAATGTATAAAGAATAGAAGCTGTCGCAAACAAAATATTTATTCCATAAATGATTAAAACTGTATTACGATGAGAAAAATTCATTTTTAATAATTGATGATGTAAATGTTGTTTATCTGGCATACTAATTGGTTGATGCTTTAATAATCTCCTTAAAATAGCAAATAAAGTATCAAGAATTGGTACAGCAAGAATCATTAAGGGAATAAAAATAGATGTAATGGCAGTTGTTTTAAATCCTAAAAGTGATGTTACTGCAATAACAAATCCCATAAATAAAGCTCCAGAATCACCGGCAAAAATCTTTGCAGGATGAAAGTTATGTATTAAAAAGCCTAAAGTTGAACCTAGCATAATAAGTGATAAAATAAATTCTAATTCACCAAACCTACTTTGAAAGAAACAGATAATTATCGTTGATAAATAAAAGATACTTGAGATACCACTAGATAGTCCATCCAATCCATCGATTAAATTAATAATATTCGTACATGCCACAATAAAAAGAATCGTTATTGGATATGCAAAAATACCAAATTCAATATTTAAACCAAAAACAGTTAAATTATTAAGTAAAATATTACCATAAAAAGCAATAACTGAACTTGCCATAAGTTGACCTAATAACTTACTTTTAGGACTTATTGGCTTAATATCATCAATCATCCCTGTTAATACAATAATAAAACTGCCTATTAAAATAGAATTCATTTGAATCGTATTTTGTCCAAAAATCATATAGCCAATTAAAAACCCAATAAAGATACCTAATCCTCCGAGTCTTGGAATTGGTTTCGTATGAACTTTTCTTGCATCTGGTATATCTAATGCATTTATATGAATAGCAATTTTCTTTACAATAGGTATAATCATTGCTACAATAATCAAACAAACTCCCACTACTAATAAACTATATTCTATTTCTTCTTTCATAAATAAACCTCTTAATAATTGTACCATTAATTTAAAAATATTACTATATTATTTAAAAAGAAAAAGACTTTTATTAGTCTTTAATCTCTATATATTCATGAATATCATTATAGTCACATCCTAAAAATCCACACTTAGCATTAGTTGTCCCAATAATCATATATTTATCATCAATATTTTTTATTTTATTTATAACATAATTATTATCTTTATCAAATTGTGTTTCAGAAATCTTCTTTTCTTCATTAATATCATATTTTATTATTACACTTTTTCTTAATCCATCTTTATAATATGAATCAATATCTAATAACATCGATAAATATAAATATTGACCATCACTAACAACAGAATTAAATTGATGATGTTTTTCTTCATCACTTACATATTTTCCAATATATTTACCATTAATATTGTATGTTACAAATCCTGCATCATATTGAAACTTAATATTACCTTCATCATCTTTTTCATTACTTACATTTAAAGCTCCTACTGCATATATTTTATCATTAACTAAAACCATCGCTTTAAAGCCTTCATTATCAGTGTTAGAATAAGTTCTTTGCCAAACAACTTTTTTGCTTATTAAATTATTATCATTTTCTTCTCGATTAAAATCTTTTTTAAATTTAACAATAATTCCATAATTAACTGCATCTTTACCACATACAATGTATCCATCATCTACTTTAATAATATCATTAAAGATACCTGACTTATTTCCACCATAATTATTATGCGCTAATTCCTCTCCATCTTTAGAATATTTAACAATTATTCCTCCACCAGTAATATGATTTCCTAATTCCATATTCTCATAGATACTTTGACCAATAACAACATAATTATCTTCATCTTCAATTATTTTATAAAACTCTGTATCACTTAATACACGATATGTTTTATCCCATAACTTTTTACCATCTTTATTATATTTTACAATCATCGCTTCTCGAGTATTCTCTTCAATCTGTTTATATTGAGAAGCAAAACTACCTACTGCAACATAACCATCATCAGTTTCTAAAACATCATAAAATGTTGAATCATAATTACTCTTATAAGTATTTTCCCAAATAATATTCATATCTTTATCATACTTAACAATTCTTGATTGTGTTGCAATAATATTTTGACTTTTTTTACTAATTGGGTCAGTAAACTGATATGTTTTTTCATCAACGAAACTATTCTGATGAAAATCACTTATACCTACACCAACATAACCATCATCTATCTTAATAAGATTATTCAAAGACTTAATATGATCAATTTTTCTTTCTCTAACAAATTTCATTATTCCCATAGCAATAACTTCTATTAAAATAACAATTAAACAAATAATAATTATTTTTTCTAATATCTTTTTCTTTTTTTCATTCATAAACTTGTCCTCATACTTTTAAAGTATACCTTTATTTCAAAAAAAATGCAACTATAACAAGTCACATTTTTCTTTTATTTTACCAACACTTTAGTATTTTCTATCTCTTTAATTTCACTAACAATATTTTCTTTAGCAACTACGTTTTTATCACTTTTTTTAGTATTATTAGATGAAACATTTGTTTTAATTGGACAATTATATTCATTCATAACTTTTCTATCTAAATAAATAACATTCATCTTATCTATCTTCTCTTCTATAAAAGATTTCAAGAAATTTTCTAATTGAATAGTACAATTATAATAATACTTTTCTTTTTCTTTATCAGCTACACAAAACTTTTTGGAACAAACATTAGAAATACCATTTTCATTTAAAATGCTTGAATAATTATCTAATTCTTCGCTAATAAAATGTCTTTCTTTTTCATTCTTGATAAATTTTATTGTATTACCAATCGCTAAACTACTAGATAATAACGTTAAAAATGATGATAAAAACAACATTATATTTGATGAAAAACCTAATAAAACTGAAGAAGATAATAATTCTAATATATTTATTAAAATCTTTTTTATTATATCATTCCTTTTATTATTTTTATCTTCTAAGTCATTACGTAATTCTTCTAATGCATTTTCTAATCTTAAATGCTCACTAAAAGATATTTTATCATTATTTTTTGACAATATTTTCATCTCTAAAGTATCTGTTAACACTCCACAATATTTATCATTAATTTCAATCGCTACAATATTTTTCACAATCAACCACCTCACCGATGGCATATTATACCATAAAATTATTATTATGTCAAAAAAGAACAATCAAACGATTATTCTTCTATCACATCTATATTACGAAAAACGAATATCATTCTATCTCTTCCTTGCATATCACGTTTCGCAACTATTATAGTATTTGGAATATCACGAAATAAATTTATTACATCATTTTTTTGTAAATCACCTATTTCTAGGGCTAATAAAAACTTATCTTTCGCATGTTCTAATAAACCATCTCTTATCTTACGATACAAATCAAGTCCATCAACACCACCATATAAAGCAAGATGTGGTTCATTATTTCTAACAATATCTTCTATTTCTTCATCATTTCGAATATACGGTGGATTACTAATAATAACATCATATTTATCACTTACATTTTCCCACATATCACTTTGAATAAAAGATACATCTGCATGTAATTCATTAGCATTTTCTCTAGACACATCTAATGCTTTTTCACTTATATCAAGTAAAGTTACGGATACATTTTCTAATTTTTTCTTTAAAGATATCCCAATTGCCCCACTACCAGTTCCTAAATCAATAATATTAACTGGTAAAGGAAAGTATTTTTTTATATATTTAAGAGTATTTTCTACAAGTTCTTCTGTCTCAAAACGTGGTATTAAGACACTTTTATTAACTTTAAAGATATTTCCATAAAAATTGACATTTCCAATAACATATTGTATTGGTTCATTATTTTTTATTAATAATACTTTTTCTTGATACTCCTCGCATATTTTATCATCAACTTTTTTATCTAACATCAATAATAATTCTAATGCATTAACATCTAAAAGAATAGCTAATAACATCTCTGCTTGAGTTTTATGAATATGACTCTTTCCAAAACTAATTAATTCTTCAACAGTCATTATGCTTCTTCGCCCATTAATTTTCTTTTTTGATCTTCTGTTATTAAAGCCTCAATAACATCTTCTAAAGCCCCATTCATAACTCTATCTAAATTATTGGTTGTATAACCAATACGGTGATCCGTTACTCTGTTTTGGGGATAATTATAGGTTCTTATCTTTTCACTACGGTCACCCGTTCCAATTTTACTTTTTCGTTCGCTACCAACAGTTTCATCTTGTTCTCTTTGTTTAGCTTCATAAAGTCTTGCACGAAGAACACGCATTGCCTGTTCTTTATTTTGAATTTGGCTTCTTTCATTTTGACAAGTTACTACTGTATTCGTCGGTAAATGGGTAATACGAACAGCACTTGGAGTAGTGTTAACTCCTTGACCACCATGACCAGATGCACAATAAACATCTATTCTTAAATCATTAGGATTAATTTCAATAGAAACATCTTCTACTTCTGGCATAACTAATACCGTTGCTGTTGATGTTTGAATACGTCCATTCGCTTCTGTTACAGGAACCCTTTGAACTCGATGTGATCCATTTTCATATTTAAGTTTAGAATAAACATTACTTCCTTTAATCATAAACTCAATTTGAGCAAAACCACCAGATGTACCTTCAGTATAATCAATAATCTCTAATTTCCATCCTTGATTTTCACAATACTTTTGGTACATTCGAAATAAATCACCTGCAAAAATATTTGCTTCATCACCACCAGCTGCTCCACGTATTTCCATAATAACGTTTTTACCATCATTTTCATCTTTAGGAAGCAATAACACTTTAAGTTCATTTTCTAAATTATCTTTTTCTTCATTAAGACGAACTAGCTCTTCTTTGGCAAATTCCCCTAGTTCAGCATCATGAAGCATTTCTTTAGATTCTTCAATATCACTTAATACCTTTTTATATTTGCGATAAACACTAACAGTTTCTTCAATACTTGATAACTCAATTGATAATTCACGAGAACGGTTAATATCACTAATAATATCTGGTTGCATTAATAAATTATTTATTTCATCATATCTTTTTTCAATTAAATCTAGTCTTTCTATCATTTTTTCCTCCTTAACATGTATATTTAACCTTATATTTTTATCTTAGGCTAATTTTCACTATCCATGTCATCTTCATCAAGAACAACTAAATCAGAAAGTCCATCATCGTCTGTATCATCATAACTTGTATCACTATCAATATCATCTTCATAATTTTCATCATCATTCATATTTTCATCAGATTCTTCATACTCTTCTTCTTCATCTTCATCTTCAACGTTTGTTAAAATTTTATCTGAAGTATGACGTGTTCTTAAATCCCATAATCCATCTACCATTAAAAATCTCTTATCTGTTGTCATTGAAGTATAAAAATCTCCAATATTATTATCAATAGCATTACTTGGTAATTCTAATAAATTCACTATCTCTGTAAATAACTCTAAAGTATTTTTCCCAACACCATCTCTTAATAATATTAAATTCGCTATATCTTTATAGGATAAATTAACAATATCCTTTTTCTTAATTTCTTTCATATTATCTCCACCTTTTTTATCATACCATTTATATCATTTTTTATTATGAAAAGCAATATTTTTTAAAATTTCACATAATATTCATTTATAATCTTTTCATCACTCAATCTATATCTTACTAAATAACTTTTCTTTTTCTTTTCAATCAATAAAGTTTCAATCTCCTTTAAAAATCTTTTATGTAAACTTTTAACTAATATTTCAATACTATTATTACTAAAATCGATTGTATATAAATAATCACTATTTTCTCTTTTCATAATATTATTATTCATATCAATAACCATTTTATTATTATCGAAATCAATATATTTTATTACATCATCACTTTTTATTGCAAAAAAATCATTAATTTCTTGTTTATTTTCTAAATTAGTTAAAACTTTTATTTGACATTTTTTCATAACTCGACATAGATTATATCATAGTTTTTGAATATTGCAATACATATATTAAAAAATTTATTTCCATAATAATAAAGGTGATATTATGAAGTTTCGTAAAAGATTATTTAAATATAGTATAATCTGTATTTTATCAATAATCTTCTTAATAAATGGAGTTTATTTTTACGCTAAATTAAAACCTAAACTTGATATTAAAAATGTAAATAGTTTTTATTTATACGCTAATAATAATGATTTATATTTTCAAGGTAGTGGTGGTAAAGAATGGGTTAATCTTGATAAAATAAGTGATTATGTAATTAAAGCAACCATTAATATTGAAGATAAAAAATTTTATTCCCATCATGGCTTTGATACCTTAAGAATCGGTAAAGCTTTAATTAATAATCTTAAAGCTGGTCATATTATTGAAGGAGCTTCAACCATTACTCAACAATATGCGAAAAACTTATATTTAGACTTTGATAAAACCTTTAAAAGAAAAATAGATGAACTTTGGTACACTATTCAAATAGAAACCCATTACTCCAAAGATGAAATATTAGAAGGATATTTAAACACTATTAATTATGGTCATGGTATCTATGGTATTGGTAATGCATCCCACTTTTATTTTAATAAAGAACCACTAGATTTAACACTAGCAGAATCTTGTATTCTCGCAAATATCCCTAAATCTCCTAGCAACTACTCTCCTATTAACAACTATGAATTATCAAAAAAAAGACAAGAAAGAACCCTTAAATCTCTTTTAAATGATAACATTATTACTAAAGAAGAATATGATACTGCTATAAATGAAGAAATAACCATTTATGGAAAAAAAGATAAGATTAATTTAACTACTTTAATGTATTATCAAGACGCAGTTTTTAAAGAATTAAAGACCTTAAAAGGTATTCCCTCAACTTATTTAGAAAGTGGTGGATTAAAAATATATACTAATCTTGATATTAAAGCCCAAACATCTCTTGAAGAAAGTATAAATAAAATTATTACCAATAATGATGAATTACAAGTTAATAGTATTATGATTAATCCAAATGATGGTGCTATAATCGCTCTTGTAGGTGGAAGAGACTATAATAAAAGTCAATTTAATAGAACATTAAATTCATATCGACAAGTAGGTTCTACCATGAAACCTATTCTATATTACGCTGCTCTTGAAAATGGTTTTACTGCTTCTAGTTCTTTTTTATCAGAAAGAACAACTTTCCTTCTTTCCAATGATAACTCATATTCCCCAGAAAACTTTGGTGGTTTATATGCTAACAAAGCTATATCCATGGCCGAAGCTATTGCTTTGTCAGATAATGTTTACGCTATTAAAACACATTTGTTTTTAGGAGAAAAAACAATGGTAGATACTGCTTATAAAATGGGAATAAAAACAAAATTAGATGAAATTGCTTCTCTTCCTTTAGGAACTAATGAATTAAATATTATTGAAATAACTAATGCTTATGCAACACTCGCTTCTGGTGGAACAAGAAATGAACCATTTTTAATAACAAAAGTAACCGATATGAATGATAATATTTTATATGAACATCATGACACATCCGAAATAATGTTAGATTATAACTATGTTTATATTTTAAATAATATGTTATCGCTTACATATGACTATGATTTAATTGATTATACCTATCCTACTAATATCTCAATAAGAGCGCTTCTTTCTAATAAATATGCCGTAAAATCAGGTTCTACTGAAACAGATAATTGGGTTATTGGCTTTAATAAAAATGTGGTAACAAGTGTTTGGGTTGGTTATGACAATAATCAAGATTTAAAAGCCGGAGATTATAAATATGTAAAAAAAATATGGGCTAATGCCATGGAAACTTATTTAAAAGATAAAGATAATACTTGGTATGAAAAACCGAATGACGTTGTGGGAGTCTTCGTTGATCCGATAACTGGTGAATTAGCCGATGAAAATACTAAAAAAAGAAAAATCTTTTATTATGTTGAAGGAACAGAACCAACAAACATTCAATCAGTTTTTAAGGAATTGGAATTAGAATAAATCACAAATTTCATACTATTGGCATGTTGTAATTACATTATATATCTATAGTATTATAATCAATGTACATTGTAACTACGTATTTTGGCAAAAATTGGAAATTATCGTGTACGTTATATTAGGAGGGTTTCTATATGAAAGTTATCGCGAACGATTATGATCCAAAATATATAATTAAATTCATAAGACAAGCAACCGGTCTTACACAAACAGAATTTGGTGATAAAATTGGTAAATGTCGAAATACTGTACAAAGTTATGAATTAGGAAGAATCAAAATGTCTTTAAATGACTTTATTGATATTTGTAATTTATTTAATTTTAAAATTACCGTTGAAGAAAAAATAAAAGTTACAGTAAAGGAGTAATTATTATGGAAAGTGATTTATATACAAGAATTAGTCAAAGACTATATGAATTAAGACATGAAAAAGGTTGGACCCAAGAAGAACTTGCTAATAAATTAAATATAGATAAAAGAAAAGTTGCAAGGTGGGAAACTGGAGGATCATTACCAGAAATAGAGTTATTTATCAAATTATCTAATTTATATAAAACAAGTATTGATTATTTAGCTTGTAAAACAAACAAAAAGACTATCTTTAAATTATTTCAAAGATAATCTTTTTTTATAACATAATTTCTACTTCATCATTTTGTTTTAATAAAAATCCATTAGCATCATCAGTATCAAGATGTAATTCAAAATATGCTTCATCACTATCTTTTAGATAAACATTATCAATGATGCCACCCTTTTCACCACTTATTTTGACACTTACTTTATCAATTCCTTCCAAATGATGTTTAATTCGTATATTTTTATCAACGTGAATATGTCTTGTTGCAATAATACAAGCATTTCTTGTAATCTCTCCTTTAGGTCCAATTATCGTTATAGGAACGGCATCCGCTAAATCCCCAGAATTTCTAACAGGAGGAATTACTCCTAAAGAATAAGAATCCGTTTTGGAAACCTCAACTTGTGTATAACTTCTAAGTGGTCCTAATACGCGTACATCCGAAATACTTCTTTTACTTCCTTTAATTGTTACTGTTTCATTACAAGCATACATTCCTGGTTGGGTTAAATCATTTCTTTTGGTTAAAGGAATATCTCCAAATAATAATTCATAATCTTCTTTATTTAGATGAACATGCCTATTTGATACACCAACACTTATTTTCATTTTCATCATTCCTTTCTCTTTTATTATACACAAACTAAGCATATTTTTAAAGATTAATCATACATTTATGTGAAAGGAATAATAAATTTATGAACAATAATTTATATAATAATGGTTATATCCCAAGTCATGGAATAATACCAAATATGAATAATTATCAAGATAACTATTCAAATGATTATAATAATGGTTATGTCGAAGGATATTTAAAAAATAATTTAGGTAAAAGAGTCGAAGCTCATGTTTCATTTTCAGATTCTATTGAATGGCGTGATAGTGTCTTTACTGGAATCTTAGAAGATGTTGGAAAAGATTATATGGTTATTAAAAGTAATCAAAATTCATACATTATTTGGAATATTTATGTTAATTATGTTGTTCTTTTAGGAGATAATAATCGATAAAATACAATTAACTTCCTCATTTCGACATATTATGACATCTATTTATGCTATTATATAGAAATTGAAGGGAATCAATTATTCATTATTCCCTTTATATTAGATACCTCCTCTATTATAATTATAAATATTTACTCATTTCTTAACTTTCAACCATTAAGGTATCTAATAGTAGTTACTATTTGTCTCAAATAGTAACTTTTTTTATAGACATTTATAATTTTTTTTAGTACAATAATATTGGTGAAGATAAATGAATATACTAGCGATTATAGGAATAATTATTGGTATTTTAGGAATAATTTTAATTATATTAATAACCATATATAATAAATTTCAATGGTACATTATAAAATTAAATAAAGGTGAAACTATTTTAAGTACAGCTTTAGATAAAAAATATAATATTTTATTAAGATATATTGAATATTTAAAAACAACTATAAAAATTAAAAACGACGAATTCGAAGAATTTAAATTACTTAATACTAAAATACCAATTAGTAAACTAAATAAAAAAATTAATGAAATGAATAATGCTATTAATAAAGTTATGGATAATAATGAAAATTTATTACAAGATGAAACTATCATTAATATTAATAAAGAATTATTAGAAGTAGATATTTCAATTAATGGTTCTAAAAAATATTATAATGATAACGTAATTCCTTATAATCAATTAGTTAATAGTTTTCCATCTAAAATTATTGCATTATTATTTCGTTATAAAGAGAAAGACTTTCTTGATGAAGAAATAAAAGAAGAATTAAAAATACTAGAAGAAAACGAAGAATAATTTAATGATATAACCTTTATTTATGCAAGAAAAAAAGCAAGGACAAATTCTATATCCTTGTTTTTTTAATTATATTCTATGCATTAGGGGTATATGTTCCATTTTCATCCCATGTTCCGTTAGGAAATTTAGAGAATTCTGGATGAGAAGGACTATCTTTAAACATTTGAGAAAAAGTAGCATTTTCATTAATATTCCAATCATTTATACCAGAAGCATCAGACAAATTTGAACATTCGCCAAACATTAGATTAAAATTTGTTACACTTTGTATATCCCAACTTTCTATGCCAGTTAAATTATTTAAACCTATGCACCTAAAAAACATTTGAACCATATTATTTACGTTATTTGTTTTCCAATTCGATATCCAACTTATATTAGTAATTTTACTACACGAATTAAACATATTAGCCATTCTTTCCACATTTTCAACATTCCAATTTTTTAAACTTGATATACTTTTTAAGCTTGCACACCCATAAAACAGCATAGTCATGTCAGTTACTTTATAAGTATTCCAAACTGTTAATGAATTAATATTCTCTAAATTGCTACAATTTCCAAATAATCCTTTAAAGTTTGTGGAATTGTCTACTTTTAAATTTTCGGAATTAAAAGATGATAATTTAGTCATCATACCAAACATATATTGACAATTTTCAGGTGTATAAATTGTGTCATTTGCTACTATTATAGCTTTATAAGTATTTGTTCCTAATCCATCATCTACTGTGTATAATGTTATATTTCCTTTACTAACATCACTTGTAGCATCTGTTACATCGAAACTTGTTATAGGATTTGCTGGTGCTACTCCATCTTTATGAAATTCGATACTTGTTATATTCGATCTTATAGCACTCCAATTACTATCACTAAATATATTCTTCATAGTCAAGAATTTTTCTTGCTCTACCCAGATTCCTTCATTTGCTTCTACTCTTACTTTAAATGATAGTGGTGTACTTGCAAAATTATTCCATTCGGTTGTCGTAAACACTTCTCTTCCCATTACCCAATCATTTGTTGTACCCATTAAATCTGTTTCATTTCCATTATATGTATCACTTATTGCTACTTTATTTGTATCAATAAAAGCTGTTATATTAATACTCCCATTTACTCCAGTAGATCCTTCTGGAATATATCCTACTGCTATATATTTGCCATTATAGGCTTCACCTTCAGAATTTAATTTATATATTTTTGTTTTGTTTTCTCTATTTGTATAATAATTACTATCTGCTGTTCCTAAGTTATTAGCAGTTGCTCTTATGCTTATTGGAACTTCTTTACCATTAATTGTGTTATTAACATCTTCTAATGTTACTTTATATTCAATACCTCCTGTATATGTTATATCTCCAATAATTGTAATTGTAGCATTATCTGAATTGCTACTATTTAAGTTTGTACTTGATGTAGGAAATACATTTTCTAATTCTATATTAGTTTGTGTACTATTAAATGCAATTCTTCCAACTTTTAATGTATTTGCTGCTCCTGTTCTTGTGTAATTAAAGAATGCATATGTTACACTACCTATAGTTAATAATAACGTAAATATTGTTATTACTAATAACATTTGTTTTTTATTTTTTATCATTTTTACTCTCTCCTTTACTTAATTATTTATTATCTTATATAAAGATATATTATCAACTATCATTATAGAAAGGGATTATTTTTTTATAAAAATGACCCCCCCCCAATATTAGTATTAGTTAACATTACTACCTCCTACTTTTTATAAATTAATCATACTATAAATTAGAATAATTGTAAAGAATTAATTAATGAAAAAACAATGAGTTATAAAACCCATTATTTTTTACTAATAACAACCTTAACTTTCTTTGTTTTAGGTTCGTAAACTAATTTAGCATCTTCTCCTGTTACTTTAACATCTACTTCATATTCACCAGGACTTGTATACTTAGATAAATCGATTACTGCTACAACTTTGCTACTATCAAGAGTCTTTAAGGATTCTTCACTACCTTTAACTAATACAGCAGTAACGGCATCTTCCTTACTTGTTGGCATAACTTGAAGTGATTGATCTAAGTTCTGATGGATAATACCAACTTCAGGTATTTCAATTTGACTTTCTTTTGTAACTGTTAAATTAACGGTTATTGTTTTAATACTAATATCACGAACACCGTTTGGTTTTTGAACATTAACAGTATATGTTTTATTTTCACTTACACCATCAACATCAACATATACAGGAACAAAATCTATTTTAGCAAGATTTTCTTCACTTCCAAATATTTCAATAGAATTAGAACTTGGAGTAAGTGATGATATGGCATATCCTAAAGCAAGTTTATCTCCTTCTTCTGGCATAACCTTAATTGGTACAGTTTTACTTGATGATGAAAGAGTTAACTCAGCATCTATAGTTGTTGGAAGTATTTCAACATCAACAACTTTACCACTATCATCGTAGGCAATTAAACTACAATTTTTTAAACTAACTTTTCCTGCTTTTGGATTTACTAAATTATTTAAATCAATTAAGGCTTTTACGTAACCAACTTTTTTTAATGTATCTTCATTACCCTTAATAGTAATTTCTGTTTTACTAAGTGATACATCTGTAATATCTAATTTACTATCTAAACTCTCCCTGTGAAGAAGTTCATAACCTACCTCACGTGATGCACTAACTTTATCATAAATAACAACTGTTACATATGATGGATCTATTGTATAATCAACAAATCCAAATGATTGACTATATTTAAGTTGTACACGATGTGTTCCAGTAGATAATTCACGTAAATCAACACTAATTCCTTTTGTAGGATATTGTTTAGCTAAAAATATATTTGATTTATTACCAATTAAAACAACATCTGCTGTTTTAGGAAGACCTTCAACAACATAAGCTTCTTCATTATATATTGCAGTTACGGCTTGATTATTAAGTCTTTCAGCATAATTATTCATCATAATATTAGAGTCTTTATCTAATTTAAAGAAAGCTAAAAAAGCAATTAATAATGATATTACAAGTAAAGATTTCTTTGATGTAACAAATTTTTCAAAATCACTTCCTGTATTTTTAAAGAAATCAGTAATTTTAAGTATTAATTTCATTATTGGTGTAATTAATATTTTATCAAAGAAGAGAATTATTTTACCAATAAAACGACATATCTTTTTAATTAATTTCTTCATAATCATCTTCCTCTTCTGTTTCTATTTCAACTTCTTGTTTAGGTCGTAATTCTTCTATTAACATCATCCTAGCATCATCTAAACTTAAGTTATAGAATAATTCTCCTTTAACAGCAATAGAAACACGACCAGTTTCTTCACTAACAACAATTCCTATGGCATCAGATTCTTCTGCAATACCTAAGGCTGCACGATGACGGGTACCAAGTCTTTTATTTAAACTAATGCTGTTACTTGTTGGGAATACCGCTCCTGCGCAACTAATTCTATTTCCTTGAATAATAGCCGCTCCATCATGAAGAGGATTATTAGGAAAGAAAATAGATATCAATAGTTCACTTGATAAATCTGCATATAATGGTTTAGCTCGATTAATATATTCTAATAAACTAACATCTCTTTCAATTACAATTAAAGCTCCTATTTTAGATTTACGAAGATAATCAACAGCATTAATTACTTCATAAACAAGTTTTTCCCTTTCATCAACAGTTAAAATCTTATGACGTCCAAGTAATTGACTTCTTCCAAGTTGTTCTAATACACCACGTATCTCTGGTTGAAAAATAATAATAATGGCAAGTGGTCCATACATAATAATATAATCCAATATTAAACCAACTGTTTTAAGTCCTACTAATGAACTAAATAATTTTAATAAAATAACAACTAAAACACCCTTAAATAATAAACTCATTTTTACATTATTCCTGATATTTTTTAATATGAAATAAAACATAAACCATACTAATAAAACATCAACAATACTTCTTATTATATCTATAATATTATCAACAATCATTTTAACTCCTTTATTCTTAGATTATATCAAAAAAAAAAGGAATAGTAAATAATCTATCAAACCTTTTTTATTTTTTCAATCAATATTAATTTGTATTAATTATTTTTTTAACCTCATCAATGGTTAAGTTAGCACATGAAGATATAATATCAATGGACAATCCTTTATTATACATATTTATAATCATTTCTTTTTCTTTATGCAAAACACCTGCTTGGTATCCTTCTATTCTTGATTCTTCTTTTTCTGATTCTTTTTCTCTCTTTTTGTAAATCATAATATCTTATTTTCATTTCTTCATCTTTATTCATCGTCATTGATACCTCTTCCATTATATCTTGAATTTCCATTTGAAAAATATTGTTGTGCCATACATTTTTATTTTAATACAGTTAATATATATTCATAACCTAATTTTATTTTCTTTTCTATTGGTTCATTACTATTATATATGTCGATTAAACTATTCATCATACTTACTCCATTAATATCTTTTATCTCGTAGAAACTATCATAGGCTTTTTCATGAACTTTTAATATTTCATATATTTCTTTACTATTTAATATTGGATCAACTACCATTTCACTATATTTCCATGGAAGATATGGTGAATCAAATTCTTCACGTGTCGTATTAGGATATAACTCTTTCCACTTAATAAACCACAAAAAATGACATAACTCATGTGCCGTAATCCGAACAATATCGTTTTCATTTAAACCTGTTCCAATGGTAAATGAACTAGTATCTAAATCCCTGGGATAAGTTGGTGTTAACCCAACATATGCATATATTATTTCTATATTATCTGAAAAAGAAATATTTAAATATTTTGATAAAGCCTTTAAATAACTATCATTATATTTTTTCCATATATTATTATAGCGTTCTGTTTCGCTAATAATTCTTTCATAGTAAAGATAATAATCTTCTTTAACAGTTTCTTCAATAAACAAATTTATTTTTTCTTTACTATAACTAGCATTTATCATCTTTAATTTAGGAAAATAATTTAATAAATAATCATGAATACTAATGGAACCATTATTTTCGTAATAAGCCCATTTTACTAATTCAATATTATCTTCTAAACTAATTGGTTTAAAAACAATTTTAGGATAATTCATAAACTCAGATTCTTAATTAACAATAATTATCTTGTCCTTTCTAAAGATTCTTTTGATTCTACATTTTTAACTAATTCTATCATTTTTACTTTATCTTTAGCAGCCGCATATAATAGTTCCATAAGACCCATTGCTTTTTCTAACTTACGCATATGAAATTCATCTCTTTCCTCTGGAGACATTTTTTTCATTTCTTCAAGTTCTTCTTTTGATTCTAACATACCATTTTCAAGTCTATCACGTATTACATTAGCTGCTGTTATTAATGATTCCCCATGTTCATTTGTAAGTGTTACAAAATACTCTCTAATTTCTTTATCAGCAAGCAAAAGTTCAAAGTATTCTCTTGTTGCTTCCATATAAACATTTCTTGCATGAGCAAGTTCGCCACTAATATTTCCATGTTTTCCTGTTAACGGTTTAAAAGAACCATCTTCATTATACAATATTCCTTCTAAATTTACTTTTTCCATAATCTAATCACTCCTTTATAAACTTATTGTATCAAAATAATAAAAAATTGTAAAAATCTATTAATTTTTCACTTCATAACAATCATTAGTTGTAAAAAAGACTTTATTATCAATATTTAGTAAATCATTTTTTAAATTATTATAATAATAATTTTTTAAAACTACCATAACTAAAGATTCATTACTTTCATTAAGAACAAATGTTGGTAAATGATATTTATCAATTAATAATTTAATAACATCTTCATATTTTTTACTACGTATTATTAATACTTTATTTTTTGAAATACCAAGAATAATACTATTACATACAAAACTACTAATATAAATATAGCATACTGCTAGTAATACAATATTAAATCCAAAAAAGAAACCTCCTAAAGAAATAATTATTAAATTAACAATGAAATTAGCAACACTAATAGATATTTTAAAATGTTTATGCAATATAGGCGCAACAACTGCCATTCCACTAGATGCAAAACCATTTTTATAAATAATACCATTTGTAATACCTGATAGTACTCCAGCAATAATTGTTATTAAAAAAATATCATTATAATTAAAAATAATTACATTAGTAATATTCTCAGTCATATAAACAAAGAATGGATATATTATACTAGCATATATAATACCTATTAAAACATCTTTTCCTAAAAAAATCATACTTAAAATAAAAGTAATTACATAAATAATTGTCACAACATCACTTGTAGAAATATCAACAATCTTACTAACAACTAAAGCAAGACCTGGACTTCCTCCAGATACTAAATTAATTGGTTTTGCTAACAAATTAAAATTAATTGCCGCAATTAAATTAGCAAGCGTTAATAAAAGATATCTTGGTAAGTGTTTCTTTAATAATATCATTTACCACCACCAACTTCATATGAATTAGAAACAACAAAGAATGCCTCATCATCAATTCTTTTTAATCCATCTTTTAACTTGTAATAATCATTTGTAGGAATAACAACTAAAATAACATATCTTTCTTCATTAGAATAGGCTCCACTTCCTTTGATAATTGTTGCACCATGACCTAATTCTTCCGTAACAAATTTTTTTATTTCTTTAGGATGTGTTGTTATTATATAAAATGATTTATTACCAAATAATCCTAACATAACTTTATCTATTAAAATACTCATTAAATAAATAGTTATCAAAGAATAAATAACTGTTTCAAAATCAAAAACCATTAATCCCACAAAAGTAACAATTCCATCAATAATAAAAGTTGAAATACCTAAAGAAACATGAAAATATTTATTAATAATTTTGGCAATAATCTCCGTTCCACCTGTTGTAAAACCTTGTTTATAAACAATACCTATACCAATACCAAATGTTACACCACCAATAAGGGATGCTAATAATCTATTATATATATTTAAATCAAAGTATTGCAAAAACAATTTAGTTAAATATATCAATATAGGAAATATTATAGAACCAATAACTGAATTAATTGTTGCTTTCTTTCCTAAGAATATCAAACTAATACCAAGTAATATTGTAGAAGATATTAAAACTATTATTGACTCTTCAACATCAAATATTTCTTTTAAGATAATAGCAATACCACTAACACCACCAGGCATAATATGATATGGTGATAAAAAGATATTAAATGATAATGCACATATTAAACATCCTAAAACAACCATTAATATTTTTTTTAATTTCATAACAATTCACCTATCTATTCTTTAAATATTCTTCTATAAATTCATCTATTTCTCCATCCATAACTTTATTAACATTACTTGTTTCATAGTTAGTACGATGATCTTTAACTAACGAATATGGATGCATAACATAACTTCTTATTTGACTACCAAATTCAATATTGGTATTTTCACCTTTTATATTATTCATTTCTTTCTGTTGTTTTTCTATTTCTAATAATTTTAATTTTCCTTTTAAAACATTCATGCATGTTTCTTTATTTTGTATTTGACTTCTTTGATTTTGACATGTAACAACTATTTTAGTAGGTAAATGCGTTATTCGAACCGCGGATTCAGTTCTATTAATATGTTGTCCACCAGCACCACTACTTCGATAAACATCAATTTTTAAATCTTTTTCATCAATCTTTATATCGACATCATTATTAAACTCTGGGGTTACATCAACACTTGCAAATGAGGTATGGCGTTTATGACTAGCATCAAAAGGACTTAATCTAACTAATCGATGAACACCTTTTTCTCCTTTTAAATAACCATAAGCAAAATTACCAGAAACACTTATAGATGCACTTTTAAGTCCTACTTCATCGCCATCTAAATAGGACATAACTTCATATTTAAAATTATTTCTTTCTAAATATCTTAAATACATCCTAAATAGCATATCTGCCCAATCACAGGCTTCTGTTCCACCTGCTCCAGCATGTATTTCTAATAAACAATTATTTTTATCATAAGGACCATCTAATAATAAATAAATTTCTAAATTATCCATCTCTTTACATATTTTTTTTGTTTCATCTTCAATATTATGTAATAATTCTTCATCATTTTCTACTAATAATAGTTCAATAATTTCTAAATTATTATTAATATTTTCTAAAACGCTTTCAATTCTTTCAACAACATCTTTTAAAGTATTTAATTCATTAATAATATTATTAGCTTTTTCTTTATCATTCCAAAAATCAACATCAAAAGTAACTTTTTCTAATTCCTTTATTTGAACTTTCTTCTTATCAACGTCAAAGTGACCTCCATAAATCGTTAATTCTATCTTTGTATCCTGTTAATTCTCTTTTAATTTCATTAATATCCATTATATCACCTTTTCTCAATAATAAAATTATATCTTAAAAGAAAAAAAATTTCCACCATTATAATGGAAATTTATTATTATTTTACTTGTTGTACTGTAGATGCTTGTTGTTGATTAACTTGGGTTTGGACATTCTGTGTAGCCTGTGGTTGACTTGTTAATACTTTCTTCTTTTTCATAGGCGTACTTGCCATATACTTTTCGGATACAAAGTAACCTATTATTGCAAAAATAAAGAATAATAGTATTAAGGCATATATAAAGTAATAAAATCCTGATAATGTATCACGAAAGAATTTAACAAATACCTCCATATTACCTCATCATTAAGTATTTAGCCGTTCTTACCATCTGAGCACTATAACCCATTTCATTATCATACCATGCAACAATTTTAACAAGTTGTTTTCCATCAACATCTAATACCTTAGTAGATAATCCATCAACTACAGCACCATACATAGAACTTATAACATCACTAGATACAATCGGATCTTCTGTATATGTAATTGTTTCATTTTGATTATTTTTAAATAAATTATTAATTTCTTCACTAGTCGTATTTTTCTTTAACTCTAAAGTTAAATCAATAACTGAACCCGTTGATACTGGTACACGCATTGCCGTACCTTCCATTCTTCCTTTAAGTTCAGGAATAACTTCTCCAATAGCAGAAGCTGCACCTGTTGATGCTGGAACAATATTCATAGCGCATGCACGACCACGACGTGAGTAAATACCTTTTTTATGAGCAACATCAAGTGTTACTTGATCATTAGTATAGGCATGTACTGTCGTCATATATCCTTTTTCAATACCTAAATTATCATTAATTATTTTAAGTACTGGAGCAAGACAATTAGTTGTACAACTTGCAGCCGAAATAATTTGTTCACTACCATCAAGAGTTTTTTCATTAACATTATAAACAATTGTTTTTAAGTCTCCCTTAGCAGGAGCTGAAATAATAACTTTTTTAGCACCTGCATTTATATGAGGCATTGCCTTTTCAACACTTGTAAATAAGCCAGTACATTCAAAAACCACATCAATCCCTAGTTCTTTCCAAGGTAAATTACCTGGTTCTTTTTCACTATAAACCCTTATTTTCCTTCCTCTTACAATGATATTTTCTTCATCATTTGTAATACTATTAATTTCATAATTTCCATGATTAGTATCATATTTTAATAAATATGCAAGTTGTTCTGCATCACATAAATCATTTATGGCAACAACCTCCATCTTAGGATCATCATTCATTAACCTAAATACTAATCTTCCAATTCTTCCAAATCCATTAATTGCAACTTTCATTTTTCTTTTCTCCTTTCATTTTTAAAAACAACTTCCACCAATAAATTCTCTTAAAATAGAATCTGCTGGTATCGCTTCACTAGGTATCGGTAAAAAGATATCCAATACTCTCATTAATCTTAAAGCTTCTGAATAATTAGGATCATCATTTGATACAGAATACAAAAGCGGCATAACATAAGTTTTTAAAACACAAAACTCATAAATTAATGATGTATCAAATACATAATCTGCTTCATCTTGGTAAGGGAAAACATTTTTTTCTTCACCTTCACGAACATCTTTCCATAATTTTAATGTTTCAGACACATTATATCCTCTTGTTCTATTATCTCTAATCATTCTTCTTAATAATCTTGTATCTGTTAAATATATACGGTTATCTCGATCAATATTTACCGCCGTAAGTGGTGATAAATATATTTTATATTTAAATTTTCGATCTACATCAGGCAACAATTTTGGATTAAGAGCATGTATTCCTTCAATTAATAAAATATCCGTTGGTGCTAAAGTCATTTCTGTTTTAAATTTTTTCTCACCACTATAGAAATCAAATGTTGGCATTTTTACCTTTTTACCATCAATTAAATCTTTAATAGTTTTATTAAACAATTTCAAATCTACTGCTTCTAAACATTCAAAATCATATTCACCATTCGCTTTTCTTGGAGTATCTACACGTTCCTTAAAGAAATTATCCATTGATATCATTTTAGGAGTTAATCCAAAACTATGTAAGTATACCGCAAGTTTAGCACAAGAAGTTGTTTTTCCACTACTTGATGGACCAGCAATTAAAATAACTTTTATTTTATTATTTGTTTTTCTTATTGCTTTTACTTGATCAAGAATTCGATTATTCATTAATGTTTCACTTATTCTTATTAAGTGATCCATATATCCTAGTGATACTACTTTATTTAAATCACTTGAATTTTCAACATGAATTATTTTTCCCCATTCCCTTGCATCTCTAAATACTTCAAACAACTTTTCATGATGTACGTAATCTTTTATTTTATCAGAATATATCGTTGGAAACTGTAGTATTAGTTCATCATCATCTAAAAGAAGTAATTTAAAATTATTTAAACATGATGTTTCACTAGGCATATTACCAATAATATAATCATACATATTTCCAATTTTATACAAATGAATATATGAATTTGTCGAATATTCTAATAAATGAACTTTAGACATATCATTATTCTTTTTAAAATAATCAATGGCTTCTTTCTTTAATACTGCAACTCTCGTAATTGGTAAATTAGCATCAACTATCGATAACATTTTCTTTTCAATATTTGTAACATCTTCTTTGGTAATTTTTTTTGATGTTTCAATACATAATGATTTATCGGCCGAATGTTTTACTGTTATAACATTAGAACCATGAAACATTTCATTAAATGCATAATTTAATAATAAAATTAATCCTGAAACATACACACGATTAGCAATAGAATTAGTATAATCTAAAAATTCTATATCATCATTATTATTAGGAACTAAACTAAGTTCACATACAGTACCATTAACTTTTGCAATTATTGGTCGATGCTCCTTCGTATTAAACATTTTAGATATTTCCAATAATGATGTTCCTTTGGCTACTTCAATTTCCATTCCACCAATATTCACTTTTATATTTTCAACTAGCATATTATCCCTATCCTTTTATTTTATTATATCACGTTTTTTTCATTTTGTATGTATAAATTTTCTTACTTTACATATTTTATTAAAGGTGATATGATGAATTTAGTTCCAATAATTGTTGATAAAGAACATAATGGTGAACGAAGTTATGATATTTTTTCACGTCTTTTAAAAGATAGAATTATTTTTTTAAGTGGTGAAATAAATGATGATGTTGCTAATACTATAGTAAGTGAATTATTATATTTAGATTCTCTTTCACATGATGATATTAGTTTATATATTAACAGTCCGGGTGGTAGTATTACAAGTGGTATGGCTATCTATGATACAATGAATTTAATTAAAAGTGATGTTTCAACTATTTGCGTTGGTATGGCGGCATCTATGGCTGCTTTCTTACTTTCATGTGGAACAAAAGGAAAAAGATATATTTTACCAAATGCTGAAGTCATGATACATCAACCATTAGGTGGCGCAAGTGGTCAAGCAACCGAAATTAAAATTGCTGCAGAACGTATTTTAAAATTAAGAACAAAATTAAATACTATTCTAGCAAAAAACACCAATCAACCACTAGAAAAAGTGGAAGAAGATACAGAACGTGATTACTTCTTATCAAGTGAAGAAGCCAAAAACTATGGTTTAGTTGACAAAATTATTACCAAAAAAGAAGATTAAAAAGACATCTACAATTACGTAAATGTCTTTTGTTTATATCTTATCATTTATAACTTCCATATAGATAATATCATGGTATTTTCCATCATGAAATCGTGCTTCATGACGTCTTCCAAATTCTTTAAAACCACATTTATGATATGCCTTCTGTGCTCTTTCATTCATATCATAAACAGTTAACATAATATTGTGAAGTCGAAGTTCATTAAAAGCAAAATCAATTAATAACTTGATGGCTTCACTACCATAACCTTTTGATAAGTTTTCTTGTTCACCAATAAAAATACCTAAAGTTGCAGTTCCACACTTATAATCTACTCCATCTAAACCTACATTTCCAATTAATTCATCATTATCTTGTTTTACTATGGCAAACATAAATTCTTTTGAAGATTCTTTCTCTAAAAATTCTCTTTCTCCTACTAAAGAAAAATAAGAATTACTGCATGTTAAATATTGATTTATCTTAACATCATTTAACCATTTTACATATGTTTCTGCATCATCAATACTAATAGGTGATAAATAAACTCTTTCTCCTTCTATTCTTTTAAAATATTTCATTTTTCTTCACTCTCCTTTAATTTTCTTGCTAATTCTTTTATTTTACGAAAACGATGATTAAGACCCGACTTAGTAATAGCCTTACCTATTTCTAAAGTCATTATTTCACTTAATTCTTGTAAGGAACTTTCTGGATACTTAAGACGATACTTACATACTTCAAGTGTTTTATCATCTAAAGCATCCTCGCCTATTTTCTCAAATATTAAATTAATATCCTCAATTTGTTCGTTACAAGTATTAATAGTCTTTTCAATATTTGCTTGTTCCATATTATTAAGACGATTAGTCATATTCTTATGATCACGATAAATTCTAATATCTTCATAATACATTACGGCTTGATGAGCATTTATAAGTCTTAAAAAATCCCCTATCTTTTCCGCTTCTTTAATATAAACCATATATTTCTTATCTTTTAAAAGCATTTTACTATTTAAATAATATTCATTTAATAAATCATTAACAAAATTCGCTTCTTCCTCTTTTTCAATAAAAAATTCTAAATGATATCTACTAGTTTTAGGATCATTTACACTACCACAAGATAAGAAAATCCCCTTTAGATAAGCTCTTTTTTCATCTTCTGAATCTAATAAATAATCATTAACTATAGGTATATAATTATTATTTTCATCAATAACGGATAAATCTTTTAAAATAAAATCAATTTTATCAAATACTTTAATTAAATATAAACGATTTCTATTAAAAGAATTTTCTTTATCATCAATAGTTACTGAAACATTATATATATCACTTAATAATAAATACACTCTTTTAGCAACTTTCGAATTCTCTGTAGTAATAACTAAACTATCATTATTTAATTTAACATTATTACGAACAATGGCCGATAACATTGCCATATTTTCATTTCTTGTTCCATCCAAGGCTGCTACTTCATTTTTAACATTACTTGTAAATGAAATCATGATAATACCTCATTATATTTCTTTCTCTTCTTCGAAGTAATTAATAGAGTAATCCCCACAATAACTAAAAGGGTTGATATAACTTGTGCCATACGAAGGCTTCCTAACATTAAACTATCGGTACGTAAACTTTCTACAAAAAAACGAACAATACCATACCAAATAAAATAAATTCCCGTAATAAAACCTAATTTAATTTTCTTATTTCTTCTTAAAATCATTAAAATAACAAAACATATTAAGTTAAAAAAGGATTCATATAAAAATGTTGGATGATAATAAACACCATTAATATGCATACCATTAATAATAAATTCTGGTAAATGAAGACTTTCTAAAAAACTTCTTGTTACAATGCCACCATGAGCTTCACTATTAAAGAAATTTCCCCAACGACCAATTACTTGGCCAATAAGTAAGGCTGGAACACAGATATCAATCATTTCCATAAATGATAAATCATTTTTCTTACAATAAATATAAATTGCAAGAGTCGATCCTATTATTCCACCATGAATCGCTAATCCACCATTCCATACTTCAATTATTTCAATAGGATTACTAAGATAATAACTTAAATTAAACAAAACATAATAAATTCTTGCACCTAAAAACCCAAAAATAATTGCATAAAAAGCCATATTTTCAAACTTCTTTAAATCTATTTTTTTTCTTTTAACTTCAGTATAAGCAACAATAAGTCCTGATAAAACCCCTAAAAACATTGTTATTGAATACCAATATATTTTAATAAAACCTAAATCTAATGCAATACGATTCATAATCTATCTCCTTGGTAATAGTATATACTATTATAATAATATTTTCAAATATAACTAGGATTTTTTTTCATAATGCGCTATAATGATAATAGAATGAAAGGAGGAAGAAATGAAAAAGAAAGACAAAATAATTTATTTATTAATTGGTTTAATTATTGTATTAAGTATTGGTTTAGGAAGTTATTATTTTTTAACTAAAAATAATAATAGTAACCCAAGTAATAATAGTAATAATGATATACCTAGAAATAATGAAGAAGAAAATACTAAAAAGGAAGAAATAACACCACTTCTTTATGAAATAACTAAAGAAGGAAGCAATAATAAAATATATTTATTTGGTAGTATTCATGCTGCAAATTTAAAAAATGTTAATTTTCCAAAATATGTATTAAATGCTTATAACGATAGTCATTACATTGCATGTGAAGCTGATATTGTTGCATATCAAGAAAATACGGCTCTTGTCCTTAGTGATACACTAAAAATGTTATATTCCGATAATACTACTATTAAAGATCATTTATCAGAAGAAACATATAATAAATTAGTTAATTTTCTAAAAGAAAAAAAAATATACTCTTCACTATATGATAACTATCAACCATTCTTTTTTGAATCACTAGTATCTAATGCTTTAATGGAAGATGCTAAACTAGATGCTACGGAAGGTATTGATTATTACTTTCTTAATAAAGCAAAAAAAGATAACAAAAAGATTCTTGAAGTTGAAGGTATGGCTTATCAAACAGATTTATTACTTTCTTTTAAAGATGAGCTTTATGAACTAATGTTAAGCGAATTAATAAATGATTATGATATGGAAGTTGAATCTTTAAAGAACTTATACGAAGCTTGGAAAAAAGGTAACATTAATGATTTATTGAAGTATGCTGATGATGATATTGATGTTAAAAATGATTATACTAAGGAACAAATAGAATTAGTTAATGATTATAATCAAAAAGTAGTTAAAGATCGTAATATTAGTATGACTAAAAAATTAATCGAATACTTTAATAATAATCAAGATGTTTTCTATATGGTAGGAACTCTTCATTTAATTGGTGATGATGGTATTGCTAATTTATTAACTAAAGAAGGATTCACTGTTAAACAAATAAATAATTCAGTCAATTAATAACTGAATTATTTTTTTATATTATCTTTATTGATAAGAAAGGTATTTGCCTTATTATCTTCATTACTATCAACGTCAAGAAACTTCTTTTTAGATATTTCCTTTATTTCATCATTATTTATATTAGTCTTTTCTTTTTCATCACTTTGTTTCAAATCATTATTACTTAAAGAAATATCTAATTTATTATCTAACTTTTGCATCATTTCATCTTCTGATACAGGAACAAAACCTTCCAATGTATTATCAAATGATACTGTTTTTTTATTGGCAATTTCCTTATGATTTTCTTCAACACTATTATTTTTCTCTTGTTTCTTTTTTTCCAAAGAAGTAGTGTTCTTTTCTTTATTATCAAGATACGTTCTTATCATATCTAAACTTACTAAGGCTTTTTTATATTTAAAATGTGCATAGATATATAAAAGAATAATCGTTATTAAAGTTATTAATGTAATAATAAGTGTAACATCATTAGGTAATAAAAACATCGTATTATTAATACAATATCCATTTAGACATTTCTTTTCATACCATAAAATATTAGGAATAATATTCAAGATTGCTAACAATAATCCTATAAATCGATTAATGGTTAGTTTACCTAATAAATAAATATTAAGAAAAGGAATCCACGCTAATATACTATGTTTACCATATAAAACATAGTTTAATTTATTTAGAAAATGACCAAACATAAAGTATAAAAATAATAATACTAAACCAATACTTATAAAAATAAATATTCCATATTCTTGTAAACTTAAAAAATATTCTATTGACATATTTACCTCCTTAAACCTCTTACTATATTATTTTATCATAAATAAGAAAAAAATTCTCATATATAGAGAATTTTATAGTATCTTTTTCAAGAATTCACCGGTATAACTATTATTTACTTTAGCCACATCTTCTGGTGTACCACAAGCCACAACATTACCACCACCAGAACCACCATCAGGTCCTAAATCAATAATATAATCAGCGACTTTAATAACATCTAAATTATGTTCAATAACAATAACTGTATCACCATTATCAACTATTCTTTGTAATATTACTAAAAGTTTTTTAATATCATCGGTATGTAATCCCGTTGTTGGTTCATCAAGAATAAATAAACTTTTTCCAGTAGGTTTCTTTTGTAATTCTTTAGCAAGTTTAACACGTCCTGCTTCTCCACCTGATAATGTTGGTGCACTTTGACCTAATTTAACATAGCCTAATCCAACATCTTCCATCGTTTGTAATTTATGTTTAATCTTAGGTACATTTTCAAAGAAGGTTAAAGCCTCACTAACACGCATATCAAGAACATCAGCAATATTCTTACCTTTATATTTAATTGATAAGGTTTCACTATTATATCTTGTTCCATGACATACTTCACAAGGAACATAAACATCTGGTAAAAAATGCATTTCAATTCTTTTAACACCATCACCCCAACATGCTTCACAACGTCCACCTTTTACATTAAAAGAAAATCTATTTTTACCATAACCAAGCATTTTAGCATCTTTGGTATTTGTAAATAATTCTCTTATATCATCAAATACTCCAGTATAAGTTGCCGGATTACTTCTTGGTGTTCTTCCAATAGGATTTTGACTAATAAATACTAATTTATCAATATTTTCAATACCTTTTATTTTATCATGTTCAAGAGGTTTTTCTTTTGATTTATATAGTTTATTACTAATAGCTTTCATTAATATTTCATTAACTAAACTTGATTTACCACTACCAGATACTCCTGTTACACAAGTAAAAGTATTTAAAGGAAATTTAACATTTATATTATTTAAGTTATTGGCTCGAGCACCTATTACTTCTAAATACTTTTTATTACCTTTTCTTCTTGTTTTGGGAACATCTATTTTTAATTCGCCAGTTAAATATTTACCCGTTAAACTATTTTTATTAGCCATTACTTCTTGTGGTGTTCCACATGCAACAACATAACCACCATCATCGCCTGCACCTGGACCAATATCAACTAAGTAATCGGCAGCCAGCATCGTATCCGTATCATGTTCAACAACAATTAAGGTATTTCCTAAATCTCGCATTTCAAGCAATGACTTAATTAATTTTTCATTATCTTTTTGATGTAATCCAATACTTGGTTCATCAAGAACGTATAATACACCAGTTAATCTAGAACCTATTTGAGTTGCTAAACGTATTCTTTGACTTTCTCCACCAGATAATGTTCCTGCACTTCTAGCAAGAGTTAAATAATCAAGACCGACATTATGTAAGAAATTAAGTCTATTTTTTATTTCACTAATTAATAATCCCGCAATTTCTTCTTCTTTAGAAGATAATTTTAAATTACTAAACCAATATAATAAATCTTTAATACTCATACAAGTAACATCATAAATATTCTTTTTATCAATAAAGATATTAAGAACGCTATCATCTAATCTTGCACCATGACATTTAGGACACTCTAACTCAATCATATAATTAGAAAGCCAGTCACGTATCCATTCACTTGATGTTTCCATAAATCGTCTTTCAAGATTATTAACAACACCTTCATATTCTCCAACACTTTTATTAACATTACCACTTTTAGTAGTAATTTTAAATTCTAATAAATCAGGTGAACCATATAAAATAATTTCTTGTTTTTCCTTACTTAATTTATTAAAAGGTTTATTCATATCTATTTTATAATGTTTACAAACAATCTCTAGTTTTTTATAATCAATAGATTCTTTATCATCAGATAAAGTAACAATACAATTTTCATTAAGACTCTTTTCATTATTAGGAATTATTAAATCGGGATCAATTTTTAATTTAGTTCCTAGTCCTTTACATTCACTACATGCACCATAAGGACTATTAAAACTAAATAAACGAGGTTCAAGTTCAGGTAAGGAATAATTACATTCTGGACAAGCATACTTAGTAGAGAATAATATCTCTCCTTCACCTAATACATCAACTACTACCTTACCATCTGCCTTATTTGTAGCTAATTCAATTGATTCATATAAACGACTTCTAATATCT
>CADCJQ010000022.1 GCA_902801795.1 uncultured Erysipelotrichaceae bacterium | reverse complement strand
ACAATAACAGCACCTACTGGGACTTCATTTTTTTCAAACGCTATTTTTGCTTCTTCAATAGCTAAATCAATAAATTTATTATCCATTATTTACTCCAAAAAAAATGTGCACATAAAAGTTGAATGTTAAGGCTGCTATTTTTCAATCCTGACCTAGTTCCACGCTTTTATTGCACAAATAAATGATACATTATAATTTAATAAAAATCAAGTCTTTTTAATAATTTTTATAAAAACCAAAAATAATATTCACAATTTGAACTTCATAATTATTTTTTTCCACACTAAATTCAAGAGTTAAAAATATTGTTTATAAAGCAGTTGTTTTTAAATTAATTTTATCCACAAAATTAAATTCTAATATTTTTATATATCAAACAAGCATTAACTATTGTGATTTTATCAAAAGTTATTCACAATATTTCACGTGAAATGATAACGTTTACTCTTTTATCATTTCACGTGAAATGATAAAAAACTCGTTTTTTGCATGAAAATTGGTATTTAAAAGGCGTTTTTTGCAATAATTTCATGCTTTTTTTAAAATTGTGTAAAAAACATAAACGATAATGAAATTATAAACAGATGCTATTCAGATGATTTTTTATTCTCTGATGCATTAGGAAAAAACCTATATAAATTATTTCCCGGGAAATAATTGCTTATTATTCAAAATATATTATATTGTTAAAATTCGTGGGGTTTCATACTATAATCTCCTTCTTTTTTATTTCCCAGGAAATAAAAAAGAAGCATTAGGCTTCTTCTTCATTTATAGTTTCTTCGCTAGGATATTCCTCTTCTAATTCTTCTTTTACAACTGTCGCTACCGTTGATACGTTACAGTTTTCTTTTAAATTTATCAATCTTACACCTTGTGTTGCACGCTTTAATGTTGATATTTGTTCAAGTGATATTCTAATTATAATTCCTGTATCCGTGATTAATAATACATCTTCATCACCACTTACAGACCTTATTGATACTAAATTACCATTTTTTTCAGTAATATTTAATGTTTTTACACCTTTACTTCCTCGATGTGTCAATCGATATTCTGTTACATTTGTTTTTTTACCATATCCTTTTTCTGTAACTATTAACATTTGTTGATTTTCAGGATCTGTTACTACTTCACAGCCTACTACAATACTTCCATCTGTATCGATTCCTTTAACACCTGAAGTATTACGTCCCATTGAACGAATTTCTTTTTCATTAAATCTTACCGCACGTCCATTACTTGCACCAATAATAATTTCGGAATTACCATCTGATTTTTGTACACTGATTAGTTCATCATCTTCTCTTAATATAATTGCGATTTTTCCACTGGCTCTTATATTATCAAATTCCTCTATTGCAGTACGTTTAACAACACCATTTTTTGTTGCAAACACTAAATATTTAACATTTTCATCATTTGAATCAACATTTATAACTGATTTTACTAATTCCTCTTTCTCAAGTGGCAATAAATTTATAATTGGTAAACCTTTAGATTGTCTTGAGAATTCAGGTATTTCATATCCTTTAATACGATATACTTTTCCTTTATTAGTAAAGAATAAAATATAATCATGTGTTTTTGCATTAATCAATTTTTCAGCAAAATCTTCTTCATTCGTTGACATTCCTTTTATTCCTACACCGCCACGATGTTGTGTTTTATATGTATCTGTTCTCATTCTCTTAATATAACCTTTATTTGTTAAAGCTACAACTATATTTTCTACTGGAATTAATGATTCATCTTCTATATAGTCAATAGCGGTCATATCAATATCTGTACGTCTTTCATCACCATATTTATTCTTAATTTCGGTTAATTCGTCTTTGATAATACCTAATACACGCTCATTTGATGACAAAATATCTTTATAATCTTCTATTTTGGCAAGTAAATCATTTAATTCCGCTACTATCTTATCACGTTCTAATCCTGTTAATCGACGTAATCGAAGATCTAAAATGGCTTCTGCTTGAATTTCTGATAAATTAAAGCGAGATATTAATTTACTCTTTGCTTCTTCATCACTTGGTGCATTTCTAATTATATGAACAACTTCATCAATATTATCAATTGCAATTACATATCCTTGTAATATATGCACTTTTTCTTCTGCTTTGGCTAAATCGTATCTTGTTCTTCGAATAATTACTTCTTTTTGATGTTCAATATATTTAGCGATAATATCTTTTAAACACAATGTTCTTGGTGTACCATTATCTATTACTAAGAAAATAATACCATAATTTACTTGAAAATTTGTATGTTTATATAAGTTATTTAAGACTACTTGAGGATTGGCCTCTTTTTTCAAGGTAATTGTAATTTTTACACCATTCTTCAAATCAGTATGATAATCAGATATTCCTTCTATAGTTTTATTATGAACTAATTCTGCAACTTTATTCTTTAATTCCATTGTATTAACACCGTATGGAACTTCAGTAATTATTATTTGGTTATGTCCAGAATTCTCTTCAATATAGGCTTTACTACGTATTGTAATACTTCCTCTACCGGTTTCGTATGCTTTTCTAATTCCAGAATTACCAAGAATAACACCACCTGTTGGAAAATCTGGTCCTTTTATATACTGCATTAAACCATCTGTATCAATATCATTATTATCAATATAAGCAATACAACCATCAATTACTTCCGTTAAATTATGTGGTGGAATATTTGTTGCCATACCAACCGCAATTCCCATGGAACCATTAACTAAGACATTAGGAAAACGTGATGGTAAAACAGTAGGCTCTGGGTTGGTTTCATCAAAGTTTGGCATCATATCAACGGTTTCTTTTCGAATATCCCTTAACATTTCAAGGGATATTTTTGAAAGTCTTGCTTCGGTATAACGATATGCTGCTGCGCCATCACCTTCAATATTACCAAAATTACCATGTCCATCAACCAACATATATCGTTGATTAAAATCCTGTGCAAGACGTACCATTGCGTCATATATAGAACTATCTCCATGGGGATGATAATGTCCCATTACATAACCAACAGTAGTTGCTGATTTTTTATGAGGTTTATCAGGTGTATTACCTTCTTCAAACATACTCCATAAAATACGACGATGAACTGGTTTTAATCCATCACGTAAGTCAGGAATTGCACGAGATGTGATAACACTCATTGAATAATCTAGGAAAGATGAGGATATTTCTTTAACAATATCATTAACATCATGACTATCTTTTTCATGAAAAGTACCACTAAAATCTGTATTTTGTGGAGTTTTTTCTTCTTCTTTTATTTCTTCATTATTATCCATACTAACCTCCTATATATCCAAATTTTGAACGTAAATGGCGTTCTCCTCAATAAACTCACGTCTTGGTTCTACTTCTTCACCCATAAGTTTTTCAAACATCTTATCGGCTGCTACGCAGTCTTCAACGGTTATTTTACGTAATACTCTTTTATTAATATCCATTGTTGTTTCATTAAGTTCTTCAGCATCCATCTCTCCTAAACCTTTCATACGAGCAATTTCTGCACGTCCTCTTACAGATTCATCTAAACTATTTAAATATGCTTCTTTTTCTTTTTCATCAAGAACATATTTTCTCGTCTTTCCATGCATTATCCTAAATAAAGGAGGTTGTGCTGCATATACATGTCCTGCTTCAACAATTGGTCTAAAGAAACGATAAAATAAGGTTAATAATAATACTCTTATATGTGAACCATCAACATCGGCATCGGTCATGATTATTATTTTGTCATAACGAAGTTTTGATAAATCAAATTCATCACCTATTCCTGTACCAAATGCCGTTATTATTGTTCGTATTTCTTCATTTCCTAAGGCTCTATCAAGTCGTGCTTTTTCAACATTAAGTATTTTTCCACGTAAAGGAAGTATTGCTTGCGTCATTGAATCACGACCCTTTTTCGCACTTCCACCTGCGGAATCCCCCTCGACAATAAATATTTCTGAAACCTTTGGATCTTTACTCTTGCAATCAGAAAGCTTTCCAAAGAAACTCGTCATCGCCAAATCACTTTTTCTTGTGATTTCACGGGCTTTTTTTGCGGCATTTCTTGCACGACATGCTAACATAGATTTACTAACAATTGTTTTTGCCTCTTCGGGATTTTCCATTAAAAATCTTTCAAATCCGTCAGAAAATACTTTATCTGCTAATTTTCTTACTTCAGAATTACCTAATCTTCCTTTTGTTTGACCTTCAAATTGAGGATTTGGATGTTTACAAGAAACAATCATTGTTAATCCTTCTTTAACATCATCTCCTGTTAATGCTTCATCTTTTTCCTTAAGTAATCCCGATTTACGTCCGTATGCGTTAATTACACGTGTTAGAGCACGTCTTACTCCTTCTTCATGAGTTCCACCATCATGAGTGTTAATATTATTGACAAACGAATAAATATTATCATTATATCCATCAGTATATTGCATTGCAACTTCAAAGAAAACACCTTCGTCTTCTCCTTCTAAGTGAATAATATCATTATGGATTGGGGTCTTTCCTTGATTAATAAATCTTACATATTCACTTATTCCACCTTCATATAAGAATTTATCACCTTGTGTATCAACTTCATCACGATCATCTCGTAAAGTAAGAGCAAGACCTCTATTTAAGAATGCTAATTCTCTAACACGTACTTTTAACGTTTCATAGTCATAAATATCCGAATCAAATATTGTTGCGTCTGGCTTAAATGTAACGGTTGTTCCCGTTCTTGATGGATCACATTCGCCTATTTCTTTTAAAGGCGCTACTGTATGTCCACCATTTTCAAACCTTATAAAATATACTTTTCCATTTTTGTAAACAGTTACTTCTACCCAACTAGATAAAGCATTTACTACGGATGCACCTACACCATGAAGACCACCAGATACCTTGTATCCACCGCCTCCAAATTTACCTCCGGCATGTAATACCGTATATACTGTTTCAACAGTAGAAATACCTGTTTTTGGATGAATATCAACAGGAATTCCACGTCCATCATCCTTTACTGTTACAGAATTATCTTTATTAATAATAATTTCAATATTCTTACAGTAACCAGCCAAAGCTTCGTCAATCGAATTGTCCACAATTTCCCATACTAAATGGTGAAGACCTTTAACATCTGTAGTACCTATATACATACCAGGACGTTTTCTTACTGCCTCAAGACCTTCTAATACTTGAATTGCAGACGAATCATAATTACTTGTCACCTTTTCTTCTTCCATTATTTATCCTACCTTTCTTTGTAACTCTATTATTTTTAACAACATAAATTTGTGAATTATCTAATAATTCATCATCTATATCATTAATATCTGTGGTTGTAATAATACTTTGAATATCATCTTTTAAAAATTTTATTATCTTATTTCTTTTTTTTATATCAATCTCACTGAAAATATCATCTAATAAAAGAACCGGATATTCACCTTTTTCTTTATTAAATAAATATATTTCTGCAATTTTTAATGCGATAACTGCCATTCTTTGTTGACCTTGTGATGCAAAAGTTTTCATATCAATTCCATTTAAACTAAAGGAAAAATCATCACGATGTGGTCCTATTAAGGTCATTCCTTGAATAAGTTCAATATTTAAATTCTTTTTTAGTTTTGATACAAACTTCTTTTTTATTTCTTCATTATCAAACGTGTCAACGTGAATACTGTTATTATATATTAAAGAAAGATTAGACAAGCCTGTTATCTTTTTGTAAATATTTGGCAATATTTCATTTATCTTTTCAAAGAATGCATACCGATATTCATAAATTTTTATGGCTTTTTCAATCATATTAGCATTAATTACTTCTAAATATCTGGGATCACTATTACCATTTATATTCATTCTCTTTAAATACTCATTACGCATTTTAATAACTTGATTATATTCATTTAAATAAGTTATATAATTATTTTTAAGTTGACTAATATCAATATTTAACATGTTACGTCTATCTTGGGGTGAACCTTTAACTATCTCTAAATCTTGTGGTGTAAAAGAAATAACACAAAAATTTGAAATATATTCTCTACTTCTTCTTATTTCTTTATTATTAATAAAAAGTTGTTTTTTTGTTTTAGTAAGACAAATTTCTTGTTTTTTAAGAATTTCATCACTTTTTACCATTCCTTCTATTTTAGCAATTTCTTCATCAAACTTTATTAAATTTTCTTCAATACCGCTTCGATTACTTTTAGTTAATGACAAAATATAAATGCTTTCTAAAATATTCGTTTTTCCTTGACCATTATCTCCAATAATCAAATTAATATTTTTTTTAAATTCAATTTCTAAATTTTGATAATTTCTAAAATTAGTTAATTTCAAACGTTCAATTTTCAAAATACACCTCTAAAATGGGCTTAAATTCACTTTTTCAATATAACGTATCCCCACATTACTTGAATAGTATATCACAAATAAAAGCAAAATAAAAGAATTTTACGTCTATTAACAAGTTTTTTTTCTTTTATTCTCGACGTTTTTTAACAATTGATCCTAATCGATTCGCTCGTAAAAGTTGCATTTCAAACGATGCAAGAGACATTTTAATCATCATTTCTTTACCTGATGTGAAAGTAATTTTAGTAAAACCATCACAATTTTCATATTTATCAATATTATTTAATGATAACCAAATACATTTTTTATTATTTATTGATTCTGTTGGAAAGAAAATAATTTCATTACTTTCTTCAACAATAATTGGTACTTTATAACTACTTCCCAAAATTGTTTTGGTTCCTTTAATTCTTCCATCACAAGTACTTCCATAATATTTACAGCTATCTTCCATTACTTCATAACTACCTTTATTAATAAGGTATTCATCGTTTTTTTCAACAACTTTTGTTACAGCATCGGTAATACTTACAACTGCACAAGTATCCTTGTTTATTTCATATGAATCCATTCTTCCTCCTTTCAATTCACACTATAATACATATGTTAGATAGAATAATTTGTCGAATTTTGTCTAAAACCATCAAAAATAATATTTTTTTTCACAAAAAAAGTGGAAAACTTTCATTTTCTTCTATTAAAAGAAGATTTTCGTTTTCCACATTTATGTTAATAAGTCCTTATTGGAAGTACTAATTGAATAAGATTTGGTTCAACATTATCTTGTACAATAATTGGATTTACTTCACCAACAAAAGTAATTGTTGCTTCTTCTCCTTCAAATACCTTTAAGGCATCCATCATAAATTTAGCACTAAAAGATATTTTAATATCAACATCATTATCTTTAATAATTGTCATCTTTTCCTCTACACGTCCTATTTCTACGCTACTAGAACGCATAATTAAAGTATCACCATTTGTTTCTAGTGTTACAATATTTTTTTCTTTATCACTTGTTAAAATACTTACACGATCAATAACGTTATATAAATCATTAATATTAACGTTTACTTTTACAAGACTTTCTTTAGGTAATAAGTTAGCGGTATTAGGATAACTTCCATTAATTAAACGACTTTGAAATAACATGTTATTGGCCTTAAAGAGAATTTTGTTATTAAAAATATGTAATTCTATTGGTTCGTCATCAACAATTTTAACAAATTCTACAATATTTTTTCCAGGGACAACAATATTAAAAGTTTCTGAACTAGGAATATTTAAATTTAATGTTTTTCTTGCTAATCGATATGAATCTGTAGCATTACATTCAAATTCATTTCCTACTATTTTAAAATTTAGTCCTGTAAGTTGAGGACGAGATTCGTCTTGTGATGTTGCAAATGCTGTTTGATTAACCATTTTCTTTAATTCTTTACTATCAATAATAATAGGATTTTGATTTTCTTCTAAGTTAATATTAGGATAATCTCTTTTATTAATGCCATTTAAATTATATTCACTATTGTCTGTTGAAATAATAATTTGTGTTTCATCAAATACTTCTAAATTAATTTTATTATCAGGAATTTTTCTTACAATATCTAAAATATATTTTCCTTGAATAATAATACTTCCTTCTTCATTTATTGTCATGTCTTCATTTTTAGGAATAAACGTTTGGATAGTAATATCATTATCACTTGCCGTTAATGTTAATCCATCATTCGTTAAATCAAATTTAATACCTGCTAATGCAGGAACTAAGTTTTTGGTTGATAAAGCTTTACTAACTTTATTTAAGTTTTCTAATAATAATTCTTTTTTAATAATAATTTTCATTTTAATTTCCTTCTTTCTTATTTTATTATAATAATTATAGTGTGGATAACTGTGGATAACTTAATAAAAGAAAATAATAGTCTCATTTAAGTCCATTTTTTCGTGTGGAAAAATGGAAAGTTTTCCACTTTTATACACATTTTATTCACGTCATGAAATGTTTTCCTTTATTTTTTCTATTGTTTTTTGTAACTCAATATTCCCAGAATTTAAGTCTTTTTCTATTTTATTACATGAATGCATAACAGTTGTATGGTCTTTTCCTCCAAATTCAAGCCCTATTCTTTCAAAAGATTCATTTAGCATCGAACGTGATAAATACATCGCAACTTGTCTTGGAAAAGCAACAGTATTACTTCTTTTTTTACTTTTCATATCATCAACGGATATTTTATAAAAGTCTGCTACTATTTTTTGTACCTTTAAAATATTTGTCACTTCACTTGTTCCGCGATTTATTGTATCTTTTAAAGCGTCAACGGCTACAGGAAGATTGATTTCATTACATCCCATCATTAGTGAATAAGCAATTAATCTATTAACTGCCCCTTCAAGACTTCTAACATCACTTGTCATATTAGAAGCAATGTAATCAATAACATCTTCTGGAATTTCTTGTAAAAGTTTAGAGCCACTTATTTTTTTCTTTATAATATTTTTTCTTAAATCAAAATCTGGTGGAAAAATATCGACGGTTAATCCCCAGCAGAACCTTGTTTTAAGGCGCTCTTCTAATAATTTTAAATCATTTGGTGAACGATCACTTGATATGATAATTTGCTTCTTTTCATCATGTAAGACATTAAATGTATGGAAGAATTCTTCTTGGGTTTTTGGTTTTGTTGCTAAAAATTGGATATCATCAATAATTAATACATCAATACTTCGATATTTATTTTTAAAATATTCTGCATAATCGTAGTTAGTTGTGTTATTATCATCTTTACGACTTATTTTAGAGAAATCTTCTACAAATTGTTGTGATGTTATATAGAGGACTTTCTTATTGGTTGTTTCTTCGATATAATTTCCAACAGCATGCATAAGATGAGTTTTACCTAGTCCGCTACTTCCATATAAAAATAAAGGATTATACGCATCACCTGGTGATTGTGCAACCATAAATGCTGCTGCTTGAGCGAGTTTATTACTATTTCCAACAACAAATGTATCAAAGTTATATTTTTTTATTAAATTTGATGAATGTTTATAAACAGGTGGTTCTTCTTGTGTTTTAGCATTATCCACAATATTGGTGGATAATGTGTTTTCGTCCTTAATCTTATCTTGTAAAATGAAATTAATATCATAAATAGTATTAGTAAGTTCTGTTAATGCTCCAACTATATATTCGAGATATCTTTCGCTAAGATTTTTGATATGCATTTCATATGGTACAGCGATTGTTACAATATTATTTTCTATTTTATAAATAAAGGTATCTTTAAACCAAGTTTTATATACTAAAGAAGTTACTTTTTCATTTATTTTCTCTAGTACTTTTGACCATAAGAGGTCATTATTCATTGCCATTCACCTCCCTTAGAAATCGATAACATTATTCTAAACTATTTTGTGCAAAAAAGAAAGACTAAAATGTCTAAAAAAAGTTATCCACAAATTATCCACCGAGTTATCCACTGTTAATTTGAATAATAGTCTCAAGTTTATGAGTTTTCCACAATTTGAAAAAAAGTTATCCACATGACACTTTTTAGTTATCCACATAACAGTGGATTGTGGTGGATAACATAAATATAATTCACAAAATATAAAAAATAGATAAAGATAATAAAAAAATGTTTTATTTAGAAAAAAAGTACTATTTTGTTCTTGCTGTTAATAAATTTAAATGATATTATTATATAGTAAGAGGAGGATATATGATTATACAATTGTTACTTTTAATTGTTGGTTTTATTATTTTAATTAAAGGTGCTGATATTTTTGTTGATGGTGCTAGTTCTGCTGCATCTAATTTTAAAGTTCCTAAAATTCTAATTGGTTTAACTATTATTGCATTTGGTACATCTGCACCAGAATTTGCTGTAAGTGTTAAATCGATTATTTCTAATAATCATGAAATAGTTTTTGGAAATGTTATTGGAAGTAATATTTTAAATATTTTGTTAATTTTGGGTATTAGTTCTTTTTTTCATCCTCTTAGTGTAAAAAATAATACTATAAAAAAAGAATTACCATTTACTTTATTGTTAACTACATTATTTGTTGTATTAATTTCAGATAATATTTTTGATAAAAGTATATTAAATGCTTTTACTAGAAGCGATGGAATAATATTATGTTTATTTTTCTTAATTTTTATTTATTATTTAACAGTTTTAGCACTTCGTAATAATGATTCAATTGAAGATACTAAAATAAAAACTATGTCTCTTTTTAAATCAATATTATTTATTATTATTGGAGTTTTTATGATAGTATTTGGAAGTAATTTTGTGGTTAATTCAGCATCTAATATTGCACAAAGTTTAGGTGTAAGTAAAAAATTAATAAGTTTAACGATAATTGCGCTTGGAACTTCTCTTCCAGAACTTGTTACATCATTAGTAGCAACAAGAAAAGGAGAATTTGATTTAGTAATTGGTAATGTTATTGGAAGTAATATTTTTAATCTTGGAATTGTTATAGGGGTTCCGGTGGCTATCTTCGGTGGTACAGAATTAATAAATTTTAATTATGTTGATTTATCTGTAATGTTAATAAGTACTATTTTATTATTTGCTTTTTCATTTAACGATCGTAAAATAAATCGAAGAGAAGGTTTAATATTTTTGATTTTGTTTGTTATATATTATAGCTATGTAATTGTAAGTGGATAAAAAAAGAGTTGATTTAATTAATCAATTCTTTTTGCATATTTATCAATTATTTTAATAATTTCTTGTGGATTATTATTTGCAATATCATGATCTCCTGCTATTACTTTAATACATTTTTTTAAATTATTATCTATTTCTTTTAAAATATAATTAGGATTTACCATGTCATCATCTTTTCCATAAATAATTTGAATATTATTTGGATTTACTTTATTTAATTCATTAAGTAGTTCTACTCTAACAATATTTTGATAGGAATTATTTAAAAATTTCGTTCCATTAATCATATAAGGGTTTTTAATAATATGTTTTAAATAAATATTTCTTAATACATTTCTTAAGGGATTTAAAAATTTAGGTGTTTTAATAAAGTTTTTACTTTTTTCTTTATTTCTAGTAATAGCAGGTGAAATTAAAATTAATTTTTGATTATTATCATATAAAGAATAATATTTTAAAGCAACCGCACCGCCAAAAGAATAACCTAAGATATAGTCAACTTTTAGATTATTATTTTTTAAATAATTTTTAACAAAGGTAGCATAATCATTTAAATTCCAGGCTTTAGTTGGTTCTTTTTCTCCACAAAAGCCAGGGAAATTTAATTTATATATTTTATATTTTTCAGAAAGAAGTTTTACAAATTCTTTTCGATTATCCCATGCATCTTTGGAATCAGTTAATTTAGTATAATTTTTCCAATTCCATCCATGTAATAATAATATTTTTTTCATACTTTTATTTTCTCCTTTAATACTGGATAAACAATATTATCATAAATGTTTAAGTTTTTTTCGTCATATTCTTTCCATACTCGATAATATCCTGAATAATGGTAAATAATTGTTCCAGTTAAGTCTTTCATAAAGTCGTGATTATGAACAATAACAACATTTTTTTCTTTATCTAAATTATCAAAATAATCAGTATCTTCAAAAATATATACTTTATCAAAAAAATTAAAAACGGGTTTTATTTTATTTTGATCCATATATTCTTCAGAGCATCCTACTTTTCTAATAATTAAATATTTTTTTTCATAATTATTATAGGCTATTTCTTTTAATCTATCAGGTGTTGTAATATCACCATCGAAAATTATTTCTTTATTAAATGCCGTTTTCTTTTGAATTCTATTTTCAACAGGGACATAAGTGTCCATCCCCTTCTTTATCAATTCATTACTAATATTTAATTCTTTAGCAATATTATAGGCTATTAAGAATTGTAGTTTTGATAAATTAGAAAGAAAAAAAGGTTTTACGATTATTTCATTATTAATATTCATTTCTTCATTTTTTACAATTACATCATCAATATTAATAAATTCAAGTTTTAAATTATTATTCGTAAATAATATTTTATTATTGTATATTAATTGTTTATTCTTTAAAGATAATCTACTTAAATAAATGTCATTAGAAGGTAAAAAGGCTTTTTTAGCATATTGCATGATAAATGATTTATAAAAACAAATATCGTTTTGCGTTTTTAAAATATCAACTCCTAGATGGGCAGACTTAATATTTAAAATAGCAACTATTTCAGGTTTTAATAAATCAGTTAGTATTTTAACATGATCGTGATAGAATAAAGATATTTCTGTAACTATATAATCGATATTATCATCAAGGAAGTTAATAATATAAGCTTTTAAACCTAAAGGAGTTATACGTTTAGAATATATTCTTAAAACATTATATTTTTCTTTTAGAACATTTTCTATTAACCCAACACAAGTTGTCTTACCAACAGAACCTGTAACGGCAATGGTTTTAGCATGAGATTTCTTTTGATAATAATGGAATAAATCATTAATCATGTGATGAATATTTTTTACAACAAGATATTTTGTTTGTGTATTCATTAATTCTTTTTCTAAGTCAGTTTCGATTACAAAAGTAAAATCAGGATATTTATTAATAATATCTTTAATATAAGGTCTTGTATCAATAGGATTTACATACCATCCATCATTATTTTCTTTCTTTTCAGAATAAATAATGAAATATAAAGTATTTTTAGTAATTTCTTCATATTTTATATTATTTAAAGAAACGATTCTTATATATTCAAAAATTTGCTCATTTTGAATATTGACTTTCTTATCTATTTTAGTAATTTTTTCTATTTCTTTTAAAGTTATCTTATTCATAAATCTCCTTCTTCTTAATTTTAGCAATTACTTGTTAATAAATCAAGAATTTGTTAAATAAATTGGTGTGCTATTATATAAAAAAATAAAAAAATCATTAATAAACAAAAGATTTGATTGACAAATAACTATATTTTTTATTATAATAAGGTAGATTTTTAATTTTGGAGGTGGAAAATATGAAAAGAACTTATCAACCAAATAATAGAAGAAGAGCTAAGAAACATGGATTTTTTGCTCGTATTAAAAGTACTGTTATGAATAAAAGAAGAAAAAAGGGACGTAAAGAATTAATTAAAAAATAACTACATTTTTATTGTGGTTTTTTTTTGGAAAAGAGTGATTATGAAAAAAATAGATGTTGTAAAACATAGTCGTGATTTTGATCATATTATAAGTCGTAAAACATTTGTAAAAAATAAAGATTTTGTAATATATTATGAAAATAAAGATAATAACAGAAATCGTTTTGGTATTTCTGTTGGAAAGAAAATTGGAAATGCTGTCACAAGGAATTATTATAAAAGAATTATTAGAAATATTTGTGATAAAAATAAAAATCTCTATTCAAATGGCAAAGATTATATTATAATAATGAGGTATGGATGTAAAGAAAAGACATTTAAGGAAATAAATGAAAGTTTTATATCACTAATTAATAAAATAAATAAAGAAAAGGAAAAGAAAAATGAAAAAGAAATTTAAAATTGGTATATTGGGACTGGCTCTTTTATTAGGAACAACCGGATGTACTACTAATTTAAAAGATAAGGATGGTAAGGCAATTGTAAATCCTGTTACAGGACAAAGTTTAACAGAAAATATCTTGTGTAAACCAACAGATGAAGCAACAATTAAATTATATGAAGATAATGGTTATGATTTAGATAGTCTTCCATCATGTGTTTGTAAAGAAACAAAAGAAAAAGAAGAAAATAATAAACAAGATGAAGAAAAAGAAGAAACATCTATTGATGAAGAAGAAAAAGATACCAAGAAAACTGAAGATAAGAAAGATAGTAAAGATACAAAAACAGAAAAAGAAACTACAGAAACGGAAGAAGAAATAAGTAGTGAAGAAACAGAAAAAGAAACCAAAGAATCTAGTGAATGTCAAGAGTTTACGGCTTTTAATGGAAAATATGAAGGGTTATGGACATCAATCTTTGTTAAACCTCTTGCATGGGTTATATTGTTATTTGGTAAATATACAGGCAGTTTTGGTTTAGGACTTATTTTGACAAGTATTTTAATTAGATTAGTTGTTTATCCATTAACGAAGAAATCAACAATGCAAACAGAGCAGATGAAAAAAATACAACCAGATTTAGAGCGATTAGAAAAGAAATATGCTGGAAAAGATCAAAATGATCGTGAAGTAATGATGATGAAATCACAAGAAATGATGGCGATTTATAAAAAATATAATGTTAATCCTGTATCAGGATGTCTACCTGCTCTACTTCAATTACCTTTATTTATTGCTTTCTTAGATGCTATTAATAAAGTTCCAGCAATTTTTGAAGAAAAATTCTTATTATTCCATTTAGGAACTACGCCAATGGTTGGTATAAAAGGTGGTAATTGGCTATATCTAATTCTTACAGTTTTAGTTGCAGTATCAACATATTTTGCGATGAACAAAGCAAGTCAAAGTTCTCCATCATCTAGTAATGCCAATGGTGTTGATATGGCAAAACAAACGAAGATGATGATGAATATGTTTACTATTATGATAATTGTTATGTCAGTATTTATGAGTTCTGCCCTTAATATTTATTGGGTAGTATCTAACGGCTTTACATTATTACAAAATTATTTAGTTAAAAGGAGTATGAAGTAAAATGAAAAAATATGAATTTCAAGCAAAAACATTTGATGAAGCAAAGGATTTAGCATTAGCAAGTCTAATGGAGCAACAAGAAAATCTTTATATTAAAGAAATAGAAAGTTCTAATAAGTTATTTAGTAAAAAATCAGTTATTCAAGTTGTTAAAAAAGAAGATGTGTTAGAACATATTAAAGAAATGATTAAAACAATAACTAAGTTTATGGGATTAACGGTTAATATGGAAATAAAAAAACGTGAAGATAGTGTTACAATATCATTATATTCTGATAATAATGCTATCTTAATAGGAAAAGATGCTAAGACATTAAATGCTTTAACAACGATTATTAAACAATCTATTCATAATGAGATTGATGATTACTATAACTTTGTTTTAGACGTATCTGAATATAAAGAAAAACAACAATTCTTTATTGAAAAAGCTGCTAAGAAGATAGCGAAAGAGGTAGCAAGAACAAAAGTAGAAGCTAAACTTGATCCAATGAATTCTTATGAAAGAAGAATAGTTCATAATGCCTTAACTAATTTTAGAGGTGTATATACAGAATCCGAAGGTGTTGAACCTAATCGTTATGTTGTAATTAAACCTAAGCAAGAAGAAGTTGAAGAAAATAACAAAGAAATCACAGAAGAATAGCTGTGATTTTTTTACATAATTTTACAATATGTTTAGATAAGTTTGTTGATTTAACATCCATAAAATGATAAAATTTATTTGTATTAAGAAGAATAAAAGGGAGAATTAAGTGAAAAAAGAAAAAGAATATATACCGATAGAAGATATTGAAGTGATAAATAGTGATGAATATAAAACTAATATAAGAGAATTTACTTATGAAGATGATACTATTACAAGATTATTAACAGATAAAATGAGTGTTTCTTTTAATAAAATAAAACAACAGCTTGTCTATTCTAGTAATTTTATTGAAACGATAAAGAAAAGCATTCCAAAAGAAGAATTGAAAGTTATTTTAAATGATAGTCAAAAATTAAAACTAAATAATGGAACCTTAAAATTAATGACTAAAAAAAATGGGGATCTTCTTGCTTCATTAGTAAATCCTAAAACAAATAAAGTAGTAGCTAATATTCCCTTAAAAAAAGTTAAGTTTTCCCCTTCTCTTTCATCAACAATAATTAGTTATACATATCAAATGCAACTTGCAGATATTAAGGAACAAATGGATAAAATAAGTTTAAAAGTTGATGAAATACTTGAAGGACAAGAAAATGATCGATTAGCACTTGTCTATAGTTGTTATCAAAAATTGTTACAGGCGTTAGAAATAGAAGATGAAAGTTTAAGAAAATATTCTCTTTTACAACTAGCAAATAAAGCAGAAGATAGTAGAAATTTATTAATGTTTAGTCAACAGTCACGACTTAACTTTATGAAAAAACAACCAGAATCCTTTTGGGGAAAAGTAGTTAGTGGTGATAAACAGGAAATAATAGATGATAAATTAAGAATAATTCGTGATAACTTAAAAGCAATTAATACTGTTTCTTTAATCGAAGCGATGGCATTTCATGAATTAGGAGAATATCAAAGTGCAAAAAAAAGTTTGGAATATTTTAATAACTATATAAATAAAACTTATTTAGAAGATAAATATTTAATAAGAAGACTTGATTTAAATGATTCCAATAATTATTGGTCAAATTATTTGAATGAAATTAGTAAAAAGATACAAGAATTACCAAATATTGATAAAATTAAAATAAAAGGAGAAAAGAAAAATGAGAAAGTGTAAAAGTAAAGATTGTAATACAATGTTAGAAGATAATTATAAAAAGCAGTATTGTGAAAGATGTTTAAATAAAAGAGTGAATGTATTTAAAAAAAGTATGAAAATTGGAGGTACTATTATTGGATGTGCTTTTTTAGCAATTGGATTGTTTTTCAGAAAAAAAAGATAGTAATATTAGGAAGTGAAATAAATGTTTGAAGTAAAATTCCCTAATAGTCATCATTATGATGGTAAAAGACATGTGATAAAAATAGAATCAATTGAATATATTGATGGACATTTACTCGTTTATGGCAAATCATATGATATACCAAGTTTAATTATAGAAATAAAGTATTGTGATGAAATATCTAATTGGGTTATGGTTCCAGAAAGTATGAAAGTGATTGTTGAAATTATAAAGAATAGTCAAAGAAAAAGCATTAATTTAACAGATTTTATGTTTAAAGAACTAGACGGGAAAAGAATAACTAACCAAAATGAATTAGAATATATATTTCCTACAAAAGATGCTTTTATAGAAGATAGCGATCAAGTTCTTCAGAAGTTTATTAAGGAAATAAAAGACATGGGAATAATGGATGCTTTTAGTAGATCATTTCATGGTTTAAATTATGAATATCATGAATTTATTGATGACGATGTTTTATATCAAGATGTTATAAAAAATCTTTTTCAACGAATACCTAGTGAATTACCTATTAATATTGAAGAAATATTTTCAATTTATAAAAAGAAAATGTATAAATTAATAGGAGATTTTCTTGATAATAATATCAATTATATTGATAAAAATAAAGAAGAAAGAATTATTAAATATATTGAAGATATTTTTCATACACTTCTAGAGATATCAGATAATTTATTAACAGAAGATGATTTAATTGATTTAGGAAGTATTTTTGCAAAACTAAGCGATGAAAAAGTTAACAAATATAATGAAGAAGAATTTAATAAAATAATGAATCTTTGCTATGAATATCTTGAATCTTTAAAAGGGACTTTTCTAAAAAAACAGTTTACGTAAAGTTAAGAATATTCTTGTTAAAAAAGTATTCTTTATATAAAAAATGTGTTATGATAAGACTATAAAGTAGGTGAAAATATG
>CADCJQ010000021.1 GCA_902801795.1 uncultured Erysipelotrichaceae bacterium | reverse complement strand
GAGAATTGAAGTAACTTCATATCAAGGAGAGGCTCAACCAGAAGTAGAAGGAGCAGTAGATTCAATAAGAACATATCTTATGACAATGGAAGAACCATTGCAAAAGATGAGAGCAAAAATTGAAGAAATTAGAAATGCTTATGCTGCTAGTGAATCTAATATTAAGTCAGCATTAAGTGGTATTAGTGCAGGAAATAATATTGATGCATAAAATAAAAAATTAAATTGTAAAAGTTAGTAACAAGGCTTGAAAATTATACCGAAATTCGGTATAATTTTTTTATAGTATAGTAAGAAAGATAGGTGTTACCTTTGAATAATAATATAGAAAAAATAAATAAGGCTAAAGAATTAATTGATAAGGCAATAATTGATTATAAAAAAGCCTTAGATAAACTAAACCAAAATGAAACAGATGAAGTAAAGAAAATTAAAAGACAAATTGAAGAGCAAATAAATAAATTAAAAAAGACGAGGATAAAGTTAGAAAATGTTAATGAACAAATAAATGCAAATATTATTAATCAAAATAATTAAAAAGGTAGGTAATAATTATGGCGGCCAAAGATATTGATTCTGATTTAACGGATGTAGAATTAGCGAAAAAAGAGTTAGAGGAAGCCTCTGAAGCAGTAGGTGAAGCAGGAGATGCACTAAGTGAGGTTACTTCAGATGCTCCTAATATGCAACAAGCAATAGAAGAAGCACAGAAAGATACGGCGGAGGCAGAACAATCAGCAAATAAAATGCAAGAACAATTTAATGCAATAGTAAATGGTGTTGTAGATACTGTAAAAAAAATTGCTGAAGGTGTATCGAGTTTGTATGCAGGAAAACAAGTTGAAAGTGATACAACTGAATCAAAGCAAACAGAAGTAAAAAATAGTGAAGAAGTAATGGCTGAGGCAAAAGAACCTCTGCAACAAGCACATGAAAATTTTCAAGAACAAAGAGAGAAAATGAAACAGGCAAAAGAAGCATTTAAAGCCAGAGATGCAGTTGCTGCTATAGATAATAATGCAAAAATATCTGTTGAACAGTATATACAACTTGTAGATAGTGCTGATGAATCTTTTGACAAAGAGAAAAAAGGAATATTAGCTGCTTTTTCTAATAAAATAGGCGAAATGTGGGAGGGTTTTAAAGCAAATGTCAAACCATATGTGTATAACGCTATTGTAGAAAAAAGTTATTATGATATATCTGACTATGAAATAGGATCGGCTGAGGCGAGGGGGGAATTGTTAGCATATAAAGAAAGATTTGGAGCAAATATTCTTGATGACTATGAATCGTTAGATTTTGTTCCATCCAAATATATAAAAGGTTCAGAAGATTATCAAAAATCTTTATATGCTTTATCGTATGATGATATTAGAAATGCTGCTCAAAAAGCACAACAAGTTTATGAAGCCTTACGTGATACAGATATAAGAAATATATCTCTTGATTATGATAATCTTTCACTACAGATTAATAATCTTGAAGAAGTAGATAATGCATATAAAGAATGTCAAAATTTATCTCCAGAAGAACAATTAAGCAAAATTAATAATGCATTAGAAAAGTTACAAGGAAATAATCATTTCTTGGAAAAATTAGATGAAGATAATAGATTAATGGCAGAAGCCTTTGAAGTATATGATAAGGATTTATGGTATGAGGCAATTAAAGATACAGAAGCATATAAGAAACTAGCTCCACTAATTAATACAGATAATAAACAAGTAATTTTTGATTTAACGTCTAATTTGGATTTTCTTACTCAAATATATAGTGATAGTGGGGTAGAGGGTCTTTATAAAGTATTTACAGATTATAAAGTAAATGAATATAAAAATTCAGGATTATCTGAGGCTGACATAAGGAAAATGACAGTGAAAAACATTGATGCTATATATAATTATGCATCTGATAGAAATATTGCACAGCTTTTAAGTAAACCAGTTAGAGAAACCCAATCTAATTTAATTCTAAATGAAGACAGTAGAAGTCAGGCGGAATTATTATTAGCTTCTCAAATTGATACGAGCTCACTAACAGATGAAAAATATCGCGAAGCCGAAGGAAAAATATCAAAATATTGGGATAGCAGAGATGGTGATAGAAACTTTAAAGATTACTTTAATGGTAAATATGAGGAATATGTTAGAGCCTATGCGATGTTATTAGAAGATAATCCAGATTATGCATCAAAATTATTTAATAATAGTGAGGGTGCAGATCGAGGAATATTAGATGAGAAAATTATGGAAGGATTATCATTTGATATTGCCAAGACAAGAGTTGGTGAAATGACTGGAACAACAATTCGTCAATCAGATGATCCTGATTTATGGAATTATATAAAAGCAAACCTTTTTACAATAGCTTATGGGTATGGGTATGGATTTACTAATTTTACAGGTAATATTGCTAATGCTATTCCTGGTGTTGCAGATGGAAAACTTGATAGAAGACAAATGGAACAAATGTATATTCATAGTATTTTACAAGGAGATTATACGTTAGAATCAAAACTTTATAACAAAGATGAGAATACTGTTAATATGGTTTCTGATACAGGAAAAGGATTAAAAAAGTATCAAGAAGAATACTTAAGTGGAAAGATAGATTATCAAACATATTTATCTTATGCTAGGCTTGATGCGTTATCTGAAGATGATTTAAAATATTATGCAGATTTGCAAGATTCTAGTACTTTTAAAACTTTTAATTCAAAATCAAAAGAAAATACAGAAAATTTATTTAATTTTGCAGTTACAGCTGGTAGTTCAACAATACCAGTTGGATTAATGGTTGCGTCAGTATTAGCAGCACCGGCAGCACCAGGATTAGGTACGGCTTTATATGCTTCATCAATTGGTGCAACATCTTTAGCAGCAACGGGAAGTACAGTTGAAAATTTAAAAATGAATGGTGAAACTGATAATCGATTAATATGGACAAATGCAATCTTACACGGAATAGCAGAAGGCTCTTTACAATTAGTATTTAATGAATTAGTTAAACTGCATCCAACGTTTAGTGGACATGCATCATCATCAGCAGTTAATGGAAGTAATTTACCATCATTAGTAGGTAATAATGCATCATCAGTAGCCAATTCGTTAGAGAACTATTTTGTTAGTAATGGGATGTCAGCAAGATTAGCACAGGATTTAGGTTTAGTTGCGGCCTCAGTCGTTAAAGGTAATTTAAGTGATGATTTAGATATAGCGATTAATGTTGGAACATATACAGCTTTTAAAGGTGAAGAAGAAGGTAAAAAACAAGAACTATCCTTAGGTGAAAGAATAGAAAGAGCCTTTAACACAACAAAAAACTCGATAAATTCATCATTAATATATATTGGGGCAAGAAATTTAATAAATTATTTTAATAATAATTTCCATGGTTTTAATTTAAAAAAAGATTCAAATTATGTTCAATTAAAACCAGATGAATATACAGTTAGTGATGTATATGAAGAATTGCCTGCAGGACATGAAGGATTATCAGTGATAAATGGTAATGGTCCTATAGTTCCTAAAGGTTCTACGGGATTATCATTAAATACACAAGGAGGAGTTGATTCATCTAGTGTTAATATGGGAGTCGTTTTTCCAACCGTGGTAGGTAAAACGATGCCAACATCTACGCCAAAATTTCCAGATGGAACAATAGAGAAGAATCAAGAAACCGGTTTAAGAACAGTTGATGAATTATTAGACGAAATGAGAACCCGAGGTATTGTAGATTCAAAACCAATAAATACAAATCAAGTAGTAAATACAAAAGGTTCGTCGTCAAAAACGCAAACAAGTACATCAGAGCAAGGAAAAGTACAAGTAGATACTAAAACAAGAAGTAAAGCACCTGATTTTGTAAAAGTAGAACCTACCGAAATAATAACCAAAGATGCAGCAAAAACTGGTGTAAATACAACTACTCCAGAAGATATAACTAGTAAAATTCTTGTAGAAGCAAAGAATGTGTTTAAAAAAGTTAATATGGACAAGATGCCGATAGAGACAAAGGTGAAATTTGAACAATTTCAATCATTAATTGGAACAAATATTAAAGAAGCTAGTAATTATTTAGAAGAAAATCCTGAATTAAAGCAAGTTGTTGGTGTTAAAGAGTGGCAACAAGATTATTTAGAAAATGAAAGAAAAAAAGCATTAGCAAAAGTAGAACCCGCAATTATAGTTGTTGATGGTGATGATACAGATGATTTAAAAGAAAAAGCAAACGATGTATTAACAAAAGATGTTGGAAGTAGAATTACTTCAGGACAAGTAACTTCTAATGTACAAAGCAAAGTAGCACAACAACCAATCAGAGTAAATAATTATAGAGTAGATTTAAAAGAACAAGCAGAACAGATATTAACTGGAGATAAAAGCGGAAAAGAAACTTCAACACAATTACAGCCTGTAATTTCTGTACAAACTAAAGAAGCTCGACAGCCAATTGAAATAAGTGATTTTATTGTTAAACCGAGTGTTGATGAAATGGAAAATGAAAAAGCACCAGAAATTACGCAAAAAGTAATATCAAGAGTTAATGATGCTATAAATAGAGTTCACCCAAAACCAGCTGCTTCTGTTGGCAGAAATAATCCTAAATCTTTGCATACGGTTTCAACATCAACATATAGATCGACGGGAGAATCACAAATACAAGATATTATTCATACTGGATATATTAGACCAAAAGCTGGTAAGGTAGCTGGAGGCCATCGTGGTGAAGTCTTTTGGTCACTTGGTGGAGAAGACTTATTTTACATTCCACAAACTGCTAGTTCAATATTAGAAGTTTCATCTGATAAAGTAAAAGATGGTCAAGTCGGGGCATTAGGTATTGATGATTTACAAGCAATTTGGACTTTTGATGAAAAACAGCAAAAATATGTTGATAGATTAGATGATGTAAAAAGACAATATGAAGATTATACTTTAAAATCTCAAGAAGGTGCATCAGATTTAGATGAACAAAATGATAAAAGAAACGAACATATTAGAGATAAAGCAGAAAGTTTTATTCCAGATGTTGAAAATGAACAAAATGTGCCTATTGTGGAACAAAAACAAGTAGATGCTACTAATAAAGATAATAATGGTAGTACGACTAATGCCAAAAAAAATGGATTAGCATTAAAAACAAGTAATCCATTTACATCTTTTAGTTGGGGAACGAAAATTAATAATTTTGTTAGTCAAATAACAGGCAGTTTACAAGGTAAAAAAAATTCAAATAGTGAATCTTCTTTATCAAGCAATGTTAAAAACGATGAGGTAGTAGAAAGAAACTTAAACGGAATAAAAACTTCATATTCTTATGATGAAATAATGTCGTTTAAAAATGGAGAACATTTTGATACAGATGGTTTCTTTGAATATCTAATCCAAAATGGTCGTCTTAGCGCTGACATCGACCCAGCAGCTTTTTGGGCTGCTGTTGCTGCTCATGGAATAGACGGTATAACCTTAAATACAGGCGCGGTTGTTGATGTTAATGATATTAAGGATAAGCAACAGGCTGCTAAAGAATTTGCTGAAGGAAGTCCTGAACTAGAAAAATTATTATTGGATTGTTGGTTAAAGGATTTATCAACTCGTGCATGCTGTGCTGGACATGATGGGGAATATGATTATCCATATATATCATTCAATATAAGAAATGAAGGCGATTTGCAACTATATTCTAAATTAGAAGAAGCATTAGAAATGAAATATAGTATTTCACATTTTCCAGATAATCAAACTTTAAATATCGGACCTGCTATTGTTTTTTACGATATAAGACGCACTAATCAGATGTTTGAAGAGATAAATCGTATATTAAATTCATTAAGCGTTAAAGATGATATTAATGGATTACAACCAGCAACAGAAGAAGACTTAAGGGTAAAAAGTCAAACACAAAGTGTTTCTGAAACCATTGATGATATAGTAAGGTTAATGATAAATAATGGCTATGATGATGTTATAGAAAGATTACAAAGTTATGTTGGAACAGGAGAAGATACTTTATTTACAAGAAAAAATGGTGTTCGTGAAACGCTAGCAACATTATCTTTAGAAGATATAAAAGCATATCTAAATGAATACAGGAGTTTTATTAGTATTGCTGATAATTTACATACATTTACAGATAGCTTAATTAATATTGTACAAACAAAACAGGCAACATATACCAAAGAATATTATGATAGATTGATGAATGCACTATCAAATATTCAAAAGAAAATAAATGCTTTAAATAGTTCTCAAGATATAGGTTTATCTTCTAAATCAGATAATATTCAAATATTAACTGAAGAATATTATAAATTACAAGAAGATATTGAAAGTTATAATAATAGATATAGGCCATATAATTTCATTGATGCAATTATGGATGTTGTTAGAGTAGCAAGAGAAAAAAATCCCATAAAATGGCACAGTATGTTAAAAAAATATGTTAACGAAAATGATGAAAGTATTTTATCTAATATTGGTGATAAGGCTGATACGTTACGTAACCTTCCAAAAGATGCTTTGAGGGCATATTTATTTCACAGTTCATCATCTATAGATTTGACAAATGCTAGTGATGTATCCGATTTTTATAAATATGCTGATAAAAGCCAATATCATAATAAGAAAATGTTCATTTTAGATAATATAGTGATAACAACCAGTTTTGCAGAAGTAGAACAATACGTTAAAGATAAGAATTGGTATGGGTTATTAGCATATGTATATGAAAATGGCGTTGTTGAAAATGCTGATATTGGAAGGCCTTTAAATATAGATGGTTTAAAGGGATATATTTCGCCTAAAAAAATAGTTGAATTATATAATAGTGGTTTTTCTTTTGATAAAGTTTCTTGGACAAAATACATTTTTGGTGAAAATAAATGGTATGATAAAAAAGATAAAGACAATAAAACAAAATATGATATTAATGGTGTAACAATCGAATGTACCCCTATGGAATTAATGGATAATTATGATTTTGGGGAGATGAATTTCTCAAAATTTGTCATTGAAGCATTAAAGAATAAGCAAGTTGTTGATTTAAGCACTATTGTTAATTTTGATGTTGGTGCATTTAATTTAAAAATATCACTTGAAGAGATTGCTAAATGTATTGATAATGGTGTATTTGATATGAATAAGTTAATTTATAATTTAGAGCAACAATGGTCTTCAACATATGATTTGGATCAACAAATTAATATTGATATCCATGGTATTATTGTTTCTGCTTCACTTTATGAAATTTTAAGTGCTTGTAAAATTTATTCATATGATGAATTTGGTTTTAACACTATATCATTTTTAAATGAATTATATGGATTATATGAAAGAGGTCGAATTAGTGAAGAAGAAGCTAATAAAAAAGGCAAATTTAGACTTCTAGGAGCTGATTCAGAATTTTCTATCAAGGAAGTACAACAATTTTATAAATATAATGCTTTAGGTAGAAAGGTTTTTAATTATCAAGATTTTATGTATTATTTATATAATAATGGTAGAATTAAAGAAAAATATTATATTGATTTTATAAGATATGATGATAAAAGTCGTTTAGATAGTATTGTTATGGCAAAAAAAGATAGTTACGATTGGTTTATGGAACATGGTAGTGTTATTCAATCAGGAATATCAGATGCTAGTTCATCTGAAAAAAGTTATTTAATGAATTTTATTGAAACTAAATATGGGTTGAGTGAACGCGATGCTTTGATTGTATTAAATAGTGTTAATTTAGTTGGAGCATGTTCCTATGCTGATATGTGTAATATGTTATACGAATTATATGGCTTTGATGAAGAAAAATTTGAGAAAGATTTTGGATATCCATTATTGTTATCTAATGGCAAAGTAAATGGTAATCAATTATTACTAGATTTATTTGTTCACACAAATATTGAAAGTGAAGATGGTTTATTAGTAAGAGATAGTACAGGAAAAGTAGCAATTAATAAGAAATACATTAATGAACAAGGTTCTCAATTTGATTATGATGAGCAAGATAATAATCAAAATTATATGTCAAGATTCTATCGTTACTATGCAGGTTATCTACGTTCCTTTTTAAAAAGCAACGGAAGTTCAGTTAATATTTCTGATTATGCCACAGATGATTATGGATTATATTTAAGTACTGATTTAAAACATGTTTTAAGTGATGCTTTACAAAAAAATAAACCAATACATATGGGATTACGTGCAGGAGCTACTTTATATGGCATTGACGGAGGGGAAATACAAACCTTAGATGGTGGTCATGCTGTTACGCCAGTAGCAATGACAAAGGATGGTGTAATTGTAAGATCATGGGGAAAACGCTATTATGTACCATTTAATTCTATGGATGGTAAAGCGTCTATTGCTGGAAATATTGATGTATTAACTGACTTGTCGAAAGAACCAAGTGTTGTCAATAAAGATATTTGGGAAAAATATCAAACAGTAACTGATAAAGAGGTTCAAAAAATTGTAGAAAAGAAGCAAAAAAGTTTTCAATTTAAATTTGGTAAACCGAAATTGCCTCTAAGTAATCTCGAAAAAGAAAATAATAATCGTGAAGGAATTAATAATAATCCCTCAAATAAAAAAGCACATAATGGTCAATATAATGACGAATATACATCCGAAAGTATTCGTTTAACTTCAGAAAATGCTGTTTCAGGAATTACAAGAATAGAAAACTATGGAAATGGTAAATATTTTGTTACAACAGATTTTGGAGATACATTATTGATTAATTCTTCTCTATATAATAGTAATGAATTAGCAAATATTGTTAGTCAAATGAATTCGTTACATAGTTTAATAAATGAAGACGTAGAAAGCATATCTTATGAAAATGGATATTTTACAATTAGGACATGTTTTGGAAGAGAATATCAATATTACGGTCTTAGTCAAGAAGTTATTGATGATATTGTGGCTAAAAACGATGATGTTATTAATGCTAAAAATTTAATAATAAATAATAATAAAAAAACATATTTTGATTCAGACAGAAGGAAACATGTGCTTGTGGGTAGTCCTTTTTATGACTCAGATGATGACACCTATTATTTTAATGGCATGCATTCTTTAGAATCATTGAAGGAAGGTGCATTAGATGGGACGATTATTTTTTCTAATAAGTTTACCCATAGTGATGGTGTAATAGATGTATATAATATGGTTGTTTTTGATGATAGTGGTCAACCATATAATATAATACGTAAAAAAACATTCTTTCCAGAAACATGGAGTGATGATATGATAATAAGTAATGTTTTAAAAGTTGGAGATAGTGAGGCTATTGGAGTAGGATATGATACTGTTGATATTAGTAAATATTATACATTTCATTATGGTATAATTGATGGTGTGCCTATTGGAGTAATTAAAAATCCTAATGGTAGCGTAAGAACGGCGTATCCAATGTATACATGGCCAAATAACTTTTTGGATATTAGGTATATTTCAAGACCAAGAAATGGCGGAGAATCAATAATTTAATATGGGAGGTAATATGTTTGAATTATTAAATAAATATATTAATAGTTATAGTGATAATGATATCAGTGAACATTGGGATGAGTTGGGATTAGAAGATGTTAGGCTAATATTTAATAAATTTAAAGATGAAGATTGGGAAAAATTATATCATTCACTACCAAATAAATCTTTAGAATGGAAGTTAAAAATGATTAGTGGTATTTGTGGTAATGAAGAAAAAGTTATAAAGACCATATCATTAATGGCTGATACAGATAATGTTTTCTTATTAGATTATATTTTAAATATTTATGTTTTTTATAATTATAATATTTATGAAGATAAGTATAATATTTATTCTGAAGATGCCAAAAAGACTTTTTTAAAAAGAATGAAAGATTTGTCAATTAATTTAGATAAAATTCACAAATGTTATTTTGATAAATTTTTAGAAAAAAATAATGTAAAGTAGGTGGAAAGATAATTATGGATGAAAAGTATAAAATACTATTATTTCGATATTTTTATGAGAAACTTAATTTGTCAACATATGAAGATATTTTAAAAAATAATAATATTGATTATATTGATAGAGATGACATAGCAAGTGATAAACAAGTATTATATCGAAAGTATTCAAAATATTTCTACTTAATAAATGAAGTTGATTTATATTATTTATCGTCTGATGAAAATAATTACTTATCTAGTTTAGATGTGGATGGTAATATAGATAGTAAAATAATTGATTTTATTAATCATACTATTGACAGAACCTTATTTTCTAATTCTCAAGGAAAGATAATTTACTATGGACCTCATTCAAATACTTATATGGCAAGAGATAACCAGATTGTATTAGGATTAATGATTGATGAATTTGGCTTTGCTAGTGAAAACATAAAAGAATTGGATGAAATAGAGAAACAAGATAGGATAATTGGTGAAATAATGCAAAAGATAGAAGAAAAAGGCATAGAATTAAATATTAAAGTTATTAAGTATAATGAATTATTTGAAAAAATGTTTCATCATGATAGAAGAATTTAATAAATAAGATAATTCTATTTACAAACCACAATTTATTTTGTATAATAATTTCATAAATTTAGTAATTAACGCGATGATGGTGTGGAAAGCCGGAGCTATTAAGTATGAGGGATTCTTAGGAATAAATAGAGTGGAACCGCGCGATGAGCGTCTCTATATCTTAGGAGTTCCTCTTTTTATTTTAGGAGAGTGATAATATGAAAATGGAAGATTTAGTTAATTACTGTAAACAATATGGTTTTATATACCAAGGAAGTGAGATATATGGTGGACTTGCTAATACTTGGGATTATGGACCATTAGGAAGTAGATTAAAAAATAATGTTAAGGATGCATGGAGAAAAAGATTTATTCAAGAGCGTCCTAATGCATACGAACTTGATGCTGATATTTTAATGCATCCAAGAGTTTGGGAGGCATCAGGTCATGTTGATTCTTTTGCGGACCCTCTTACTGATTGTCGTCATTGTAAAACAAGACACCGTGCTGATAATTTAGTTAATGATTATACTAATTCTAGTATCGGTGATAAAATGGATAATGATGAATTAATTAAGTATATAAGAGAAAATAAGATACCATGTCCAAAATGTGGTAAATGTGATTTTACGGATATTCGTCAGTTTAAATTAATGTTTGAAACATATCGTGGTGTAACAAAAGATAGTAAAAGTGTAGTATACCTTCGTCCTGAAAATGCTCAAGGAGAATACGTTAATTTCTTGAATGTTCAAAGAAGTATGCGAGCAAAACTTCCTTTTAGTATCGGTCAAATAGGTAAGGCTTTCAGAAATGAGATAACTCCAGGTAATTTTACATTTAGAACAATAGAGTTTGAACAAATGGAATATCAAACGTTCTGTAAAGAAGGAATGGATACGGAACTTTATGAATATTTTAAAGAATATGGTAAAAAGTTTTATATGGATTTAGGACTACCAGAGGATAAACTACGTTTCCATGATCATGAAAAACTTGCGCATTACGCTAAAGCAGCTTGTGATATTGAATACTTATTCCCATTTGGATGGGGAGAGATTAACGGAACTCATAATCGTACCAATTTTGATTTAACAAGACATGAAGAGTATTCTGGTATTCCTCAAAGATATCTTGATCCTGAAACAAATGAAAAATATATACCTTATATTATTGAATCAACTTATGGACTTGATAGAACTGTTCTTGCTCTATTATTTGAAAGTTATCATAAAGAAAAATTAGAGAATGGAGAAGAACGTGAAGTATTAAAACTTTCTCCGTATCTTGCACCATATAAAGTATGTGTATTACCGTTAATTAAGAAAAATCATAGCGAAAAAGCAAATGAAATATATAAGGAACTTACGAAACATTTTATGACAACTTATGATGAGTCTGGTAACATTGGTAAGAGATATCGAAGATGTGATGCCATTGGAACACCATTTTGTGTAACTATTGATGATGAGACATTAAATAATAATACCGTTACTGTAAGAAATCGTGATACGATGGAACAAATTACCATAAAAGTTGATGAATTAGTTAGTTATATAGAAGAAAAAATTCAATTTTAGACCATTTAGGTCTTTTTTTGTTATCAAAGATATGTTATTCTTGAATTAAGAAAAAATGATGTTTTTAAAAAAATATTAATTATGGAGGCGCTTAATGAATAATGAATTAATAAATAATGATAATGAAATAAATAATATTTTTGATAATATAAAGGAATTAGTTATCAATAGCAGAAATAAAGTATATCAAACTGTAAATACTGAAATGCTTAACTTGTATTGGAATATAGGAAAAGCAATTATGGAGATACAACAAGGTGATGAAAGAGCAAGTTATGGTGATATGGTACTTGATAAGTTATCATTAAAATTAACTAATGAGTTTGGTAAAGGATTTTCATCAAGAAATTTAAGAACTATGAGAAAATTTTACTTAATGTATCCAATTTGGAAGACAGTGTCTGCCAAATTAAGTTGGTCGCATTATTTAGAGTTAATTAAAATTGAGGAAGAGCCTAAAAGAAATTTATATTTAAATGAATGTATTAATTCTAAATGGAGTGTTAGAGAACTTCAAAGACAAAGGGATTCCTTATTATATGAAAGATTAACTTTGTCGGCTGATAAAGGAAAGATATTAGAATTATCTTTAAAAGGACAAGTATTAAAAACAAGTAAAGACTTAGTAAAAGATCCTTTTGTATTGGAATTTTTAGATATAAAGGAAAATACAGATTATTTAGAATCAGATTTGGAAAAAAATATTATTGAACATTTAAAAGAATTTTTGTTGGAACTAGGAAAAGGATTTAGTTATGTTGGAAATCAAGTTAGGATAACATTGGATGAAGACCATTTCTATCCCGATTTAGTTTTCTATAATAGACTTTTAAGATGTTTTGTAATTATCGATTTGAAGATTGGCAAAGTGTCACATCAAGATATTGGACAAATGCAAATGTATGTTAATTACTATGATAGAGAAATTAAACAAGATGATGAAAATTCAACAATAGGGATACTTCTTTCAACAAACAAAAATGAAACAGTTGTAAAATATACTCTTCCAGAAGATAATAAAACAATATTTTCTTCGGAGTATAAATTACATATGCCAACAGAGCAGGAATTAATTACTGCTGTTGAAGAAGAAAAGAAAAATTTTGAATTAAAGGAAAAAAATTAATACTTATTATAATATTATGGACGTAAAAAAATTTAATTTTAGACCATTTAGGTCTTTTTTTCTTTTTCATGATATGTTAAAATGAATATAGGTGATAAGAATGGATGAGACAATTAAGCAAAGTATTGAAGCAAGAAAAAATGCTTTTATTAATAGTTATGAAATAACGGATGCAACATTAAAAAAAGAAATTGAAGAATTATTTAATAAAATGAATGAACTAGGTAAGGAATGTAAAGATGTAATGGAATTTGAATCTAAATTCGCAACTAGTCCTTTAAGTGGGGAATATACCAAACTTTATACAAAAATGGCTTCTACTTGTGAAATGGTAAGTCTTGATAAAATGTTTGGAAAAGATACTTCTGAAACTAAGGAAGAAAAGATTGTAAAAGAGCAAGATGAAGTAAAAGAAAAAAGTGATTTAGAACATGCGGTTGATGAATCTATGCAACCAGTTCGTCGAATGGTTAAAGAAGAAATAAGAAGTGAATTAAGAAAAACACCACTTGGTGATATTGAACAAGTAAGTAATACTAGTAGTTTATTTAATAAATGGTTAAAAAAATAGTTGACAAAAACTAATTATACTAGTATGATATTAAGGAAATGAACGAGGAAGAAGAAGAGTATAATAGAAGTTATTTATAGAAAGTGATTGGTTGATGGAAAATCATAATAACAATATTAGAAGAAACTTTGGAGTTTAATCGTTAATCGCGTTAAGATAAAAAGATAATAGAACTCTATTAAGTAGGATGGTACCGCGTATGTCGCTCCTATATGATAGGGTTTTTAATTTTATAAGGAGGAGAATATTATGAATTTAAAAGAACTAGCAGATGTAATGTTTCCTGATGTTCATGAAACAGTTGAAGATATTGAAAAAAGATATCCTAAAAGAAATTTAAAAGAAGGAGCGGAAGTAACGCGTTTTGCACCAAGTCCTACGGGATTTGTGCATATGGGAAGTTTATTATCAGCTTTTGAAGATTTTAAAGCGGCTAAAGATACCGATGGCATTTTTTATTTAAGAATTGAAGATACGGATAGTGAAAGAAGTGTCGAAAATGGTATTTCAGGTATTATAAAAGATTTAGCGGACTTTGATATTGTTCCTGATGAAGGAATGATTAGTGAAACGGAAAGTATTGGAGAATATGGTCCTTATATTCAAAGTGAAAGAAAAGATATATATCATGTTTATGCTAAAGATTTAGTATTAAAAGGACTTGCATATCCATGTTTTTGTACGAAAGAAGAACTTGATGAAACAAGAAGTATTCAAGAATTAAATAAAGAACGTATTGGATACTATGGTTCATATGCTAAATGTCGTTGTCTTTCATGTGAAGAAGCTATTAATAAAATAAAAAATGGTGAAAAGTATGTGGTTCGTTTTAAAAGTCCAGGAGACTTTAATAACAAAATTGTTTTGGATGATCGTATGCGTGGTAAAATAGAATTCCCCGAAAATGATATGGATATTGTTATTATAAAATCAAATGACCGATTACCAACATATCATTTTGCTCATGCTATTGATGATCATTTAATGCAAACAACAACGGTTATGCGTGGAGAAGAGTGGATACCAAGTTATCCTATTCATCAACAATTATTTAAAGTATTAGGTTTTAAGGAACCTCGTTATGCCCATCTTGGGTTAGTAATGAAAGTTGATGAAAATGGTACTAGAAGAAAATTATCAAAAAGAAAAGATCCTGAAGCAAGTGTTGGTTTCTATCATGAAAAAGGAATTCCAAGTGAAGCCACTAAACTATATTTAATGACGATTGCTAATTCTAATTTTGAAGAATGGTTATCTAATAATCCTAATGGTAAATTATCTGATTTTAAAATGGATTTTAGTAAGATGAGTGAAAGTGGTACATTATTTGATGTTGAAAAATTATTTAATATAACCAAAAACTATATTAGTCATATGACAAGTGAAGAATTATATAAGGAATCTCTTCCTTGGATGAAGGAATTTGATGAGGAATTATATGAATTAATGGTTAAATATCCTGAATATACGAAACAAATCTTTTCTATTGAAAGATATATTGAGAAACCTCGTAAAGATTATTCATCATTTAGTGATATTCGAAATGGTATTTGGTATATGTATGATGAATTATTTACAAATCCTACTTATGAATATCAAAAAATAAATGATATTAAGGAAATTAAAGAAATATTAAAAACATATTTTGATAATTATTATGATATTAATGATGATAAAGATACCTGGTTTAGTAAAATGAAAGAAATGGCAGAAAGTCTTGGTTATGCTTCCAATATGAAAGATTATAAGAAAAATCCAGAAAACTACAAAGGAAATATCGCTGATTTATCAACAGTAATTCGTGTTAGCATAACAAGTAAGTGTATGACACCAGATCTTTATGAAATATTAAAATTATTAGGAAAAGAACGTATTAATAAAAGAATTAGTCTTATTAAATAGGCTAATTCTTTGTTTTGTAATTATTATTAAAATATAGTATAATAACAAACTTGTTGAAGGGATTACGGAAGAGAATATTAAGACTTTTTGATAGAGATTAGAAAAAAATTCTAATCTTTTTCATTGATATTATATTTAAAATAACAATATAAAATCGATATTGCTATTAATAGTATTTTATGGTAATATAATAAGTCAAATTGGGAGGCGGCTATGTCAAAATATTATAAAGGAAATTTAGTTTTTACAAATGATATCGAACCTATTAAATATCATATATTTGTATATGAAAAAATTTTAGATTTTTCTAGTGAAGAGTTTATGGAAAAATATCGTAATTTACGCTATCCAGAAAAAGATATTATAAGGGATTTTTTTCTTTTTTATAATGATTTGAATGATAGCCAAAAAAAGAAAGGGATTAGCATTCTTTCGGAAATGTTTAAAGATGCTGTATTGTCTAAATATTACTCTAATAATAGTGAAAATGTTATTTATGAAATAATCGTGGATGTCGATGGTAATTTATATGGTAAAGAAATTTTAACAGGAGCTATTTTCCCTATTATTAGTAAAAGAAAGATAGAAGTCTCTGATACAGATAATAACGTAACGTTACTTTCGACGAGTTTTGCTGAGGATAACTTATATTACTTGTGTGCTTCTCGTGTGTGTAGCTTAGAATTTCAAAATAAATATGGTTTATCACTTTATGTTAAACCAACAGAGTATAAAGATAACTCATCTTTTTTATTTACCTATCATCATATATATTGTGCTGATGAACAATCAAATAAGGAATTATATTATAAGAGATATGGTCATAGAATCGATATCTCTATTGGAGTTACATTTCCTTTTTCAAACTTAGAAAGAGGGGAATGCTACATAGAAAACATTAGTAGTGCTAATGAAGTAGAAATTAATAAATATAAAGAAATGCATCAAGATAAAAAACGATTATTTGGTAAATCAATAAATGCTTGGAAGGAAAGAATAATTGAATACTCAAAAACAAATGTTTTTAAAGGGGATATTATTCCTAAAAAGGAAGAAGAAAAGCCTAAAAGAATAAGTATGGATAAAGATGGTAATCTTATGTCTAATATTGAATATTTACTTTTGAAACTAAAAAATCATAATGAAGAATTATATAAAAAATATCACGATGAATATGATAATCTCCTTTCGAATTCAACTAATATGCAAGTAATACCTATTACTAATTCCTTGGAGGCAATAAAAGCAAAAATAGAATTTGCTTTAGAGTTTAATAAAAATGGTGGTATGAATATTTCTACATATCTTAATAATAAAAAGTGTGAGTACTTGGATAATATTTTAAATAACAGTGATATTAAGACCGCTCTTACAATTAAAGAACTTGATAAAATAATGGAATTATTCTTAAAAATACAGTATGAATTTGACTTGACAACTAGAAGAAATGTTATACATGATATCTCTCTTTTGTATATTTTAGAGTTATATGAAAATAAAGATATTATAAGTGAGTTTGATTTAGATAATAGTTACATTAATGACATTATAATGTCAATTATTGTTACCTTAAACAGTTTGAAAGAATTAGGTTTGATTGAAAACGATGATTTAATAATTGATTTAGCAGATGATTTAAAACTCTCTGATATTTTAGAGATTATTAAAAAAATGCAATTTAAAAATTTACAAGGTGAAAAACTAAAAAACTTAGTGATAAAACTATAAAAAATTATTTGAATATTAAATAAGGTTTTTGTTAATGAGTAAGAAATAGAATTAAATAATAGATAGATAAGATACTGTTTATATTAGTTTACAAAACGTAATAGGATTAGATTAAAATGTCTAATCTTTTATATTAACAAAATGACACAGCAAATTTGTTATTTGCAGTTATAATTATTTTATGGTACAATATAGGACGATTTTGGGGGTTAGCATGGATTTTAGTTGGATAAAAAGATTATTTAAAATAAAATCTTCTACTAATGGCAGTGATACTGGTATATCAACAATAGATACAAGTTTTATTAAAGTGCCTAATTTATCTGATTTATCAAAAGAAAATCAAGATAAAGTAATGGAATATTTTAATGAAATTAAATACGATAGTTATGAAACTATTGTTAAATATAGTGATAGTTTATTAAAAAAATCAAATAAAGAAATAGATTTCTTTGTACATGATTTAGAAGATAGTGTTAAAAATATATTTGCTATTTTAAAGGAAGTTAATAAAGATAATTATTTTAAATTATTGCTTTATAGAGAAGAAATAAAATTAAGTATAGAAGTATTAAATAAAATAGAGGAAGAAGCAGAATTTAGATTAATTGCTCTTGATACATATATTAAGAAAGAAGAGCGAAGAAAATATGACTTTTTAGGAATATTTGGTAAAGCAGAAAGACTTCGTTATTTAAGTGATAAAAGCAGCTTATTAAATGAAAGACAAAGATTATTAATTACTATTAAGCTTAATAAACAACATTTACAAATTATTTATAATTCTTTGAATGAAAATAAAGATTTATTAGAGCAAATAGAATCATACATTGTAACAGCAAAACAATTTGATACTAAATATTGTGATGCAAGAATAAGTATGGTATATGCTAGTGAATTACTATTATTGAAAAGAAGTATGGATAATAATAATTGTAGTAAATTAGAAAAAATAGAAAAAGATAGTGCAAAATATCTTAACACAATGATTGCACCACGTATGGATGGTATTAACACGGAAGAATTTGAAAAAATGCTTTCAAGTTTTGAATATAAAAAAGTAATACAATTATTTGCTCAAGAAGATAGAGAGATAAAGCAATATGCTTACGAGCATAGAAATGATTATCAAAAAATTATTACTGAAATAAAAACTGTTGTAAATAAATACGAAAATAGTCCATCAAATACCTGGAATTTAGATGAATTATATGATATTATTCGTAAACTTTGGATAAGAATTAATAAATATTGTTATCTTTGTGAGAAGTATTTAAGTGATAATATAATAAATGAAATAATAAATAATTTATTAAATTTATATTATTACAAGTATATTATGAATGGTAAGTTATTTTCGGATAAAAGAATAACTCCTAGAATGGAAATTCCTAAAGAACCTGTTCCTCGTAAAGGAGAATTTAATGTATTTTTAATTCCTTTTGATATTAGAGATAAAATAGATATGGATAGGGAAATAGTATATTATAATAATATTTCACGAGATTTGTTAAAGAAAATTGAAGATAAATATGGATTAAAAATGGATTTTTCGTTGTTAAATCAAATTAATAAAAATAGAGGAAGAAATAAAGAAAACGAACTTAAATATCTAAATGATGTTTTAAATGAGAATTTTGCTTTTTTAGATTCATTTTATATTGAATTATTGAAGGATAAAAATGGTTTGGTTTTATTATTAAAAAAACTATTAAAAAATTTGATGAAGTGAATAATACATGTAAGAAATATATTGAAAATATGTTTTATTTATTAAAATTTTATCATATTCAAAAATATGATATGAATGAATTATATAATATTTTTTTAAACAATGTAGTAATTGAAAACTTGAATTTTAAAGAAAAAGGAGAACTAGAAAAGCTAATATTTAAGTGTTTTATTAGGAAATTAGAACAAGAATATGATGATAGAATATTAGTTATTCCTGATTTTGTGAAAGGATTTACAAAAACTATTCATATTGCTATTGAAAATAAAATTGGGGTGTATATTTCTAATTTGACTATGGCAATTTCTATTAACGAATTTTTAAAAATTAATAAAGAGCATAATATTAAATATTTATTTATAAATGAAAATATATATAAGGAATTAAATAAAAATAATGTAATAATGAACACTAAAGTTATTGTTGTTCCTAATGATATTAAATATAGTGAATTATCTAGTTATTTAGATAGAGAACTAGAAATAGAAAAGTGTGAAAAAAAAGTATTAAGTAAGACGATATAATTTACATAATTAGTAAAATGGTAAAAAAGAGCAACAAAAAAATAATTTGCTTTTCAATGAAGTATTTGGTACAATATGACGTAGGAGAGGAGAAAAAAATATGGTTAATGAAATGAATAAAGAAGTTAAATATGATGCATTATTAAAGTTAAATGCAGGACATGCAACACCAGCTCCACCAGTAGGAACAATTTTAGGACCAACTGGAATTGATACACATAAATTTTGTGAAGATTTTAATGAATGGTCAAAAAATAGTGAGGGAGTTATTGAAACTGGAGTTGTTGTTTACAATGATTTAAGTTATGTTATTCTAACTAAAGAACAATATTTATATTCTAAAATGAATAGATTTAGTGACTTGCATTCTGCTAGTCCTTTATATAAGCAATTTAAAAATGAAGAAGATAAACATTTTCATAGATAATACAAGTTTAAATGTGATATGATTTAATATAATTAATTGATAACACAGGAGTAATCCAGTTTAAATGCCACTTGTAAAAAAAGTGTAAATGTGGTATAATATAAAGCCATTGGAGGGGATTATGTCATATATTCAACAAAAAAAGCAAAAAGAAACAGAAATGGATATTTTATTTGGAGATTATTCTCATGAAGAAATAAAAGAAATGCTTGAGGCTAATATTATGCAATATTATACTTTAAAGAAGGCTGAGAAAATTGCTAGTAGATTAGTTCAAAGCAAAGGAGGATTCTTTAAATATTTACATAATGATTTTTATCAAAAATTTGAATTATTATATAAATATGCTAAATCACAAGGAATTCAAATAGATTTTAGCGAAAAAAAAGATGTTCAAGTAGATACGGAAGATGTTATAGAAGTAATTCGAGAAAATGAAGCTGATAGAATGCAATCTGTTTATGAATATTATCATCAATTTCAAAATGGTAATGAAAGAAAGAATTCTGAATTACGTCAAAAATTAGATAAAGATATTCAAGAAATAAATGCTTTCTATGATGCAATTGTAGAAGAATATGAAGAAAAAATAAAAACACGTCATTATTATCAAAGATAATATAACTTGTTTTTTTTCTTTCTTTCTAGTATACTTATTTTGATGTGATATAGTACACATTTGAAAAATAATAATAAACTATTTTAGAAAGTGGTGGTAAAATGCATTTTTATATAATTGGAATTAAAGGAAGTGGCACAAGTGCTTTGGCATGTCTTTTGCATGATTTAGGAAACCATATTGTAGGATATGATGATTCTGTTGGTTATAAATACACGATGGAAGGACTAGATAAAAGAAATATTAAAGTATATCATGGTGATGAACATCCTACTATTAGTCATAATACCATTATTACAGCATCAGCGGCTGTAAGTAGAGATCATCATGAAATAAAAAGATTAGAAAGTTTAGGTTATCGTATTGTTCCTTATAAAGAGGTTATGGGATTTATTACTATGGCTTTAAATAGTATTTGTGTTTGTGGAACGCATGGTAAAACAACAACAACACTTATGTTATCCGATATTTTAGATAAAGCTTATGGATGTTCTTATTTTGTTGGTGATGGAACCGGTCATGGTAATATTAATTCTGGATTATTTGTTATTGAGTCTTGTGAATTTAATAAACACTTCTTATCATATCATCCTAAGAGTATTTTATTAACGAATATTGAACTTGATCATACTGAAACATATCCTAATATTGAAGCGATGAGAAATACTTTTCAAGAATTTCTTCATAAAGGAGAAGATTATAAAGTATTATGTGGTGATGATCTAAATATTCGTAAATTAGATATTACAAATGCTTGTTATTATGGTTTTGATGATAAAAATGATTTAGTTATAAAAAATCGGTTAGTTAAAAATAATAAAACTTGTTTTGATGTTTATTATCAAAATAAAATATTTGATCATTATGAAGTTGGAATGTTTGGTGATCATTTAATCCTTGATTGTGCAGGGGCTATTTTAATGAGTATTATGTATGAAGTACCTAAAGAAATTATTAAAGATACGTTAGAGCACTTTGTTCCTCCAAAACGTCGTTTTAGTGAAACAGTAATTGATAATAATGTTATCATTGATGATTATGCTCATCATCCTACAGAAATAAGAGTAACATATGATTCGGCTCATCAAAAATATCCTAACAAAAAGATAGTAGCAATTTTTTTACCTAATACTTATTCAAGGACAGAAGCATTATTTGATGATTTTGTTAAATCACTTAGTTTATATGATAAAGCTTATTTAATGGATATCAGTTGTGATCGTGAGAAATCTGAAGATTACCCTAATATCAGTAGTGAAATGGTTAAAGATAAAATAAAGAATGCTGAAATGATTAGTTTAGATACTATTGATAAGTTAACAAAAGAAGATAATTGCGTTTTTTGTTTTATGAGTTGTGCTAATATTGCACCAATGATTAATAAGATGAAAGAAATATTAACTGAAAAACAAAGTTAATATTTCTTTTTATTTGTTTAAATATTTCATTTTAGTTTCAATATATAATTTATAGGCTATTTTATAAGTTTCGGGTTGGATTTTTTCTTTAATTTCTTTTAATAATAATGTTGGATTACCATTTATAAATTCTTTATAATATCTTTTAGCATATGAAAGTAAAATAATGGCATCACATTCACTTATTTCAAGATTATTCTTTTTGGCATAAATAAAAATATCATCAAGAGTCATTTTCTTTATATATTCACCTATTAAGTATTCGTACAATATAATCACCTTTTAAATTATATGTATTATTAATAAATAAAGAACCATATTAATAATATGAAGAAGAAAATTAAATACTATTATATTTTTTTATATTTAAGTTTTATTGTTATTACAATAAGATTATTTGAATTACAAATATTAGATAATAATTATTATTTAGAAAAATTATCAAGTAGGCAAAATAAAATTATTTATGAAGATACTTCTCTTCGAGGAAGAATTTATGATCGTAATAATAAGTTATTAGTAGATAATAAGTTAATACCAACAATTTATTATAAAAAAGAAGAAGGAATGACTTCTAAAGATGAAATCATTCTTGCTAAAGAAGTATCACAAAAACTAGATTTAGATTATCATAAATTAACCAAGTCTTATTTAAAAGATTTCTATATTTTAGAAAATAATGATATTATTGAAAAAAGAATCAAGAAAAGCGATAAAGATAAATTAGAGAAAAGACAAATTACAGCTAATGAATATTATCAGATTAAGAAAAATTTAGTTACTGATGATGATTTAAGTATTTATAGTGATGATGATAAAAAATATATTTATTTATATTATTTAATGAATAATAACTATAGTTATATGGAAAAGATTATTAAAGAAAACTGTAGTATTGAAGAATTTATGTATTTTTCTGAAAATAACCATAATTTACATGGTTTTGATACTAAATATAATTATGGAAGAAGTTATGTATATGGTGATACTTTAAGAAATATTTTAGGTAATGTTGGAAGTATTCCAGAAGAGATGAAAGAATATTATTTAGGAAGAGGTTATAATATAAATGATAAAGTTGGTTTATCTAATATTGAATTTGTTTATGATGATTATTTAAAAGGTAGTAAAGCCATGTATTTAATAAAAGATAATGAGAAGATATTAATTAAAGAACCCGTAAAAGGAAATGATTTATATTTAACTATTGATATTGATTTACAAAAAATGGTTGATGGTATTTTAGAAGATGAAGTTAAAAAAGCTAAGAGTGCTTATAATTCGAAATATTATAACCATAGTTATGTGATGATAAGTGATACTTTAGGAAATATTTTATCAATGAATGGTAAAGAAATAATGAATGGCAAAATAGTTGATGTAGCCATAGGGAATATTACAGATACGGTAACTGCAGGAAGTGTGGTAAAAGCTGCTAGTATGATTGTTGGATATGATACAGGTTCAATTAAAATAGGAGAAGTTATTAAAGATGAATGTATTAAAATCAAAGCGACTCCTAAGAAATGTTCTATTTATAATATGGGGAATATTAATGATATTAATGCTTTAGCTTTTAGTAGTAATGTTTATCAATTTAAAACAGCAATACGTGTTGGGGGAGGGAAGTATCGTTATAATGAAAGTTTGAAAATTAATGATAAAGCCTTTGATATATATCGTGATTATTTTGGAAGATTTGGATTAGGGGTTAATACGGGAATTGAACTTCCTAATGAATCAAGAGGATATAAAGGAACGAATCGGGAGCCAGGTCTTCTTCTTAATTTTGCGATTGGACAATATGATACTTATACGAATATTCAACTTAATCAATATATAAGTACAGTTGCGCAAAATGGTGTTAGATATAAAATGCATTTATTGAAGATGATAAAAGATAATGATGGGAAAATAATTTATCAAAATGAACCAGAAATATTAAATAAATTAGATGTTGCTGAAAAATATATTAAAAGAGTTCAAGCAGGATTAAAAGCTGTTACAACTTATGGTAGTGGTAGAAAGTATGTTAGCATTGATGCATCAGGTAAAACAGGAACAAGTGAAAGTTTTATTGATAGTAACCATGATGGTAAAATAGATACAGAAACTATTTCAACTAATTTTGTTATGTATGCGCCAAGTATTGAGCCTAAAGTTGCTATTAGTATTAATAGTCCTAATATTGGAACACCTGAAAGTGAATATCGTTATCCCATTAATCAAAATGTTATCAAAAAAATAACTAGTAATATTAATAAATATCTTAAATAGTTAAAACTAAATTAACTATTTTTTTTAAAATTCTTGTTTTTCCGAAAAATCTATGTTATTATTAATAAGTATTTCTTGGTCAGTTGGTGAAGAGGCTTAACACATAACCCTCTCAAGGTTACATTCACGGGTCCGAATCCCGTACTGATCACCATTTAGTTATTAATTCATGTTATCATGAATTTTTTTCTTAAATTGAGAAAGATATTGTTGACAAAAATCTAATTAACGAGTATAAATTAATAAGAGGTGCAAAAAATATGAAACTAGTTATTGTGGAATCTCCTGCTAAAAGTAAAACAATTGAAAAATATCTTGGAGGAGATTATAAAGTTGTATCAAGTGTTGGTCATATAAGAGATTTATCAACTAAGGGTAAATATGGCTTAGGTGTGGATGTTGATAATGATTTTAAACCAGATTATCTACCTATGCCAGGAAAGAAAAAAGTAATTACGGAATTAAAAAAGTTGGCTAAAGAAGCCGATATTATTTATCTTGCAACCGACCCCGATAGGGAAGGAGAAGCGATTAGTTGGCATTTATTTGATACTTTAAAAATAAAAGAAAATAATTATGAAAGAGTATTATTTTATGAAATAACGAAAGATAAAGTATTAGCTGGTTTGGCTAATCCGAGAAAGATTGATTTTAATTTAGTTAAAAGTCAAGAAACCAGAAGAATTTTAGATCGCATTATTGGTTTTCGTTTAAGTAAGTTAATGCAAAATAAAACTGGTGGTAAAAGTGCTGGTCGTGTTCAAAGTGTGGCTTTGAAACTTGTTGTTGATCGTGAAAGAGAAATACAAAAGTTTGTACCAGAAGCTTATTATACAATAACGGCTAATTTTAAAGAACCAGAATTAAAAAGTGATTTATTTGCGTTTAATAATAAAGAAATTGAAATAAAAGATAAAGCCCTTGCTGAAGAAATTAAAAGTAAACTAGGAAGAGACTTTACTGTTAATAGTGTTGATAGAAAAAGTAAAAATAGGGCAAGTAAATTACCATTTACAACTTCGACTTTACAACAAGAGGCATCAACTAAATTAGGTTTTCCTGCTAAGAAAACAATGTCTATTGCACAAAAACTTTATGAAGGTCTTAATATTGGTAGTGAACATACAGGTTTAATTACTTACATGAGAACGGATTCTGTTCGTTTATCAGATGATTTTACTGGACCTGCTTTTAAGTTTATTGAAGAGAAACTTGGGAAAGAATATGTTGGACATACAAAGAAAGCAAAGAAAAACGATAATGTTCAAGATGCCCATGAAGGTATTCGTCCAACAAGTGTTTTAAGAAATCCTAGTAGTTTAAAAAATTACTTAACACCTGATGAATTAAAATTATATTCTTTAATTTATTATCGAACTATGGCTTCTTTAATGGCAGATGCGAAAACAGATGTAACAACTATTATTTTAGATAATAATAACTATCAATTTAAGTCTACGGGTACTATTATTACATTTGATGGATATTTAAAAGTATATAGTCAATATGAAGAAGCCAATGATACGGTTTTACCAGATTTGAAAGTTGGGGAAGTTATCTCTACAGATGATATATCCCTTGATGAACATTTTACGAAACCAAAACCACGTTATAGTGAAGCAAAATTAATTAAAGAACTTGAAGAATTAGGTATCGGAAGACCAAGTACTTATGCTACTATTATGTCTAATATTCGTGAAAGAGGTTATGTTGAAGTAGTTGATAAAAAGTTTGTTCCAACAGAAATTGGTTTTGTGGTAACGGATAAGTTACAAGAATTCTTTAGTAATATCATTAATGTTAAATATACTGCTAATATGGAAAAAGAACTTGATGAAATAGCAGAAGGCGAACTTGATAATATTAAAGTATTACATGAATTTTATGATGTCTTTGATACTACTTTACATGAAGCTTTCATGAATTATGATTGTTAGTGAAGATATTAGTGTTATTGTTACAATATTAGATTTATTTTATAATGTTTATCCTATAATTAATTTGGAATTATTAAAAAGAAGAAAAAGAACAAAATGTTATTTGTTCATGTCCTAAATGTGGTGGTCAAATAATTGAAAAAACGACTAAAAAAGGTAAAGTTTTCTATGGATGTTCTAACTTTCCTAAATGTAAAGTAGCTACATGGGATATGCCAACAGGAGATGTTTGTCCTAAATGTAATGGTTTAATGATTAATAAAGATAATGAAATAAAATGTAATGATTGTAATTATAAAAATGAAGAATAGTTTTTTGCTATTCTTTTTTTGTGTATATGTATTACTTATAATAATAGTTATACTATTATTACGATAAATTTTTTCTAAGGGAGTTTTGATAAAAGTAAAACATACTAACGGGTTTTGGTTGTTAGTATGTTTCAAAACAACAAATTTTGGAAGTACCTAACATTCGAACCAATTAGGTATATCCTTTTTTATTATATCAAGTTATCCTTGATATATTCATAATATCATATTTTTTTATCAAGACAATAAATAATGATTGATTTTATAGTAAATAAACGATAAAATATAATTATTGATAATATAGTAATGTGGAGAAGAAAATGAGTAAAATAGAAGATATAATTAAAAAAATTAATAGTTTTAATTTCCCTAGTGAAGTAAAAAAAATAGATATGAATTTACCTGATGGTCAAGAAAAATATCAAAATCTTTTAAATAATTTTGTATCTAATGTTGAAGATATGATTGTTAGTGAAGATATTAGTGTTATTGTTACAATATTAGATTTATTTTATAATGTTTATCCTATAATTAATTTGGAATTATTAAAAAGAAGAAA
>CADCJQ010000020.1 GCA_902801795.1 uncultured Erysipelotrichaceae bacterium | reverse complement strand
TAATGATTCATCATTATTTACTTGGAAAGGATGATTTTCAAAACTATCAATTTTATCTAACTTAATCTTTTCAATATTACTCATAATGATCCACCTCGTATGTTAATTTCCATTCGATATAATCAATATAAGATATTTCCCTTTTAAGTCTTTTAGTTCTCATTCTTTCCCACTCATTAATAAATTTTTTAATGATAATAATGTTATTTTCATTAATGTTAGGTACTTTAGATAAATCAATATAATATCTAGGAATAATTTCTTCTAGCCACATCAAAGTATAAAGAATATCAATTGGTTCTTTATAATCATATTTTTTTATGGCGTTATAACTTATTCTAAAAATATTAGCTAATTGTTTAGTTCTTTCTTCTTTTGGATTTCTATCCCCCTTTTCATATCTAGTCATAGATCTTCTTTTACATTCACCAGTTAATCCTAATTCATTTGATACATCATCTTGTGTCATAAATCTAAAATGCCTAACAAAAGCTATCCTAGATCCTTGTGATAAATCATTCAAACTTGGTTTAGTATAAATTAATCGCATATTCTAATACCTATTAATTTTCATCGCACAAAACACAAAAAAAAGACTAAGATGCGTTATATTTTGTCATCTTAGTCTAAAATTTAATATTTTTTTATTCTGTTAGAATCTAATAAATATCGGTATTTACCTATATTCTAAGCTATTACTAGTTATTCTTAGTAGCCCCAGCTTTTATAGCGGCTTGTGCAGCAGCAAGTCTTGCAACTGGTACTCTAAATGGTGAACATGATACATAATCAAGTCCTACATTATGATAGAATTCAATTGACTTAGGGTCTCCTCCTGTTTCACCACAAACACCTAAATGAATATCTGGACGAGTTGCTTTACCTTTTTCTACTGCCATTTTAATAAGTTGTCCAACACCTTTTTGATCAAGTGTCTTAAATGGATCTTCTTCATAGATTTTCTTTTCATAGTAAGCAGGTAAGAATTTACCAGCATCATCTCTTGAGAATCCAAATGTCATTTGAGTTAAATCATTTGTACCAAATGAGAAGAATTCTGCTTCTTTTGCTAATTCATCAGCAGTTAATGCTGCTCTTGGAATTTCAATCATTGTACCAACTTGATATTTCATTTCAACATTAGCATTCTTAATTTCTTCATCAGCAGTTGCAACAACTACATCTTTAACATATTTTAATTCTTTAACTTCACCAGTTAATGGAATCATAATTTCTGGAGTAACATTCCAATCTGGATGTTTCTTCATCGTATTAATTGCAGCACGAATAACCGCTCTTGTTTGCATTTTAGCAATTTCAGGATATGTAACTGCTAAACGACATCCACGATGTCCCATCATTGGGTTAAATTCATGAAGTGCAGCAATATATTCTTTAATCTTTTCAACACTCTTTCCTTGAGCATCAGCAAGTTTTTTAATATCAGCTTCTTCAGTAGGAACAAATTCATGAAGTGGTGGATCCAAATAACGAATTACCACAGAATCACCTTCAAGTGCTTCATATAATTGTTCAAAATCAGATTGTTGATAAGGTAAAATCTTTTCAAGGGCTGCTTCTCTTTCTTCTAGAGTATCCGCACAAATCATTTCACGGAAAGCAGCAATTCTATCTTCTTCAAAGAACATATGCTCTGTTCTACAAAGTCCAATTCCTTCTGCTCCTAATTCATGAGCTTTCTTAGCATCTCTTGGAGTATCAGCATTAGTACGAACTTTTAGTTTTCTAAACTTATCAGCCCATTCCATAACACGTCCAAATTCACCAGAAATAGTTGCATCAACTGTAGGAATAATACCTTCATAAATAGCACCTGTTGTACCATCAATAGAAATACTATCTCCTTCATGGAATGTTTTTCCAGCTAAAGTAAATTGTTTATTTGCTTCATCCATAGCAATATCGCCACAACCTGAAACACAACAAGTACCCATACCACGAGCAACAACGGCTGCATGAGATGTCATTCCACCACGTACTGTTAAAATACCTTGACTAGCTTTCATACCAGTAATATCTTCTGGAGATGTTTCAAGACGTACTAAAACAACTTTTTCACCTTTTTCATGCCATGCAACAGCATCTTCAGCAGTGAAAACAATTTTTCCACAAGCAGCACCAGGTGATGCTCCTAATCCTTTTCCAATAGCTTGAGCTTTCTTAATTGCAGCAGCATCAAATTGTGGATGTAATAAAGTATCTAAATTTCTTGGATCAATCATTTCAACTGCTTCTTCTTCTGTACGCATTCCTTCATCTACTAAATCACAAGCAATCTTAAGAGCAGCTCTTGCAGTTCTTTTACCATTTCTCGTTTGTAACATATAAAGTTTACCATGTTCAACAGTAAATTCCATATCTTGCATATCACGATAATGTTCTTCAAGAGTCTTACATACTTCTTTGAATTGTTCAAATGCTTCTGGGAATTTTTCTTCCATTTCAGCAATATGCATTGGGGTACGAACTCCAGCAACAACATCTTCTCCTTGAGCATTAGTTAAGAATTCACCAAATAAACCTTTTTCACCAGTTGCAGGATCTCTTGTAAAGGCAACACCTGTACCACAATCATCACCCATGTTACCAAAGGCCATTGATTGTACATTTACAGCAGTTCCCCATGAATATGGAATATCATTATCTCTTCTATATACATTAGCTCTTGGATTATCCCATGAACGGAATACGGCTTTAATAGCTCCCATTAATTGTTCTTTTGGATCACTTGGGAAATCTTTACCGATTTTAGCTTTATATTCAGCCTTAAATTCGTTAGCTAATTCTTTAAGGTCATCAGCGTCAAGTTCAACATCTTGCTTAACACCTTTTTTACTTTTCATTTTATCGATTAATTCTTCAAAATATTTCTTTCCAACTTCCATAACAACGTCAGAATACATTTGAATAAATCTTCTATAGCAATCCCATGCCCATCTTGGATTATTACTTTGTTTTGCAAGAACTTCAACAACTTCTTCATTTAAACCTAAATTAAGAATTGTATCCATCATACCAGGCATTGATGCACGTGCACCACTTCTAACTGAAACAAGTAATGGATTTTCTTTATCTCCAAACTTCTTACCAGTCATTTCTTCCATTTTAACAATATACTCATTAATTTGCTTTTGGATTTCTTCATTAATTTCTCTTCCATCTTCATAATATTGAGTACATGCTTCAGTAGTTATCGTAAATCCTTGAGGTACTGGTAAACCAATATTAGTCATTTCTGCTAAATTAGCTCCCTTTCCACCAAGTAAATTACGCATATCTTTGTTTCCTTCTTTAAAGGAATAAACATATTTCATAAAATACCTCCGCTTCTAATTATACAAAAAAAAAGAGGTTTTTACAACCTCTTTTTCTAATATTTGACATTAATTACCGGCAGCATCCCAACAAGTTTTCCAAGTTGCACCATCACCAGCAAAACCAGGTGCTGAAATAGGCACTATTCTAAAGAATAAACTAACAATTGTTGGAACTAAAAATATCAAAACTGAATAAATAACCCTTGTTAATACTTTTTGTGAAACTTCTTTTTTCATTTTATCATCAATATTACCAGCAGTTACTACTTTTGCTAAATCAACAATAACTAAAACAATCAAAATAATTGGAATAGCAATACATATAATGTTAATTGCCCATCTAACAATCTTTAAAACACTTACAAAATCAGCATCACATATTGCATCTAAAATAGGTAAAAAATTCATAAATAACCTCCACAATTCATACTTATAATACTATATATTATTCAAAAAATCAAGTCTTTTGACTATTTTATATTTTATAATTTTAAATTATATCAATTTTTTTAATCAAATCTTCAATAATTTGATTATTTATTCGATCATTAACTGGTGGAATATTCATAAACATTTCCACCCCAGCCTCTTTTGACAATGCTTTAACATCATTAGAAGATAACATACTTTTATTTAAAATAATCTTTTTATTTTGTAATTCTCGAAAGATAAATCTATTTTCCATCATTAATTTATTTAATTTTATAATAGATGGTTCTACAAGATACAATATTTCATTACAAAAACTCGTATCATGACAATCATTTAAATCAACAATAATAATCTCATCATTATTATTAAGAATATTAGTTATATCCCCTGCTGAAACACTTAACATTGTATTATCCTGATAATACTTAAAATCATTTTTATTTATTTCTATTGCAGATACTCTCTTTTTATATTTATTCTTCAACATATTCATTAATAAATATGTTAAAGTTGTACTTCCTGCATGAATTGTTACATTTTTTATACCAATAATTTTCTTATTAATACTTTGGTTAAGATAACCACCTAAATTTACATTATTATTATTGTTATTGTTATTATTTATTTCAATATCATTATTTTCATAATTTTGATCATTTTCATATATATTTTCATTATTATTTTCATTAACAATATTATTAACATTACTATTTATATTATCAATATTATTAACTTCATATCCTTGATTTAATACATCTTTATTATTTGAATAATTATCTACTTCAATATTAGATACTGGTATATCATTTTCTACATTATTAGTAGCAACATCAATATTTGCATTATCACTAGTCATTAATGGAACATTATTCAACGTATTTTCTAAAGAAAGATTATCTTCTACATTATTATTTTCAATAACATCATTATTAAGACTATTATTATCAACAACATTATCAACACTTATATTATTAGTATTCTCATCAGTATTTTCATTTATATCAAAATTAGATAGCATATCACTATATGAATTATTACTATTTACCATATTATTAGAAAAATTATTAGTTGCTAAGTCATTTTCTTTAATACTATTATCAACATATAAAGAACTATCTTCTGATACAACACCTTGGGTATTAGGATAATTAATAAATTTTACAATATCTTCTATTTTATTACTAAAATTATATATCTTCAAATTAATTAATTTATCGGTAAATTCTTTTGGTGGTTCTGGACTTGCAGGTAATAAAATAATTAGTCGATCACTTCCAATATCCTTTGCAAGTTTGTTTAAAACATTATCACTAGTAAAATCAATCACACTGGTTGCATCTAGTATCATCTTACTAAAAAAATAATTTTTAAATTTATTAATTAAATCATCAACACTAAAAAGACCATTTAAATCCTTAATAGCATCAATATTAGCATTATCAATTATATTTTTTTGTTTATTAGATACAATTACATTCATATTATCCCCTCCTATTACTTATCAACATGCTTGATTAAATGAACTTTCTGCACACGAAACATTATAAATCGTCTTTGTCTCTACTTTAATATTAAATGGTGAAACTTTACCAAAAAAAGGTAATTCAAAATCAACGTTTAATGTTGTACGAAAAACCGAACCTTTACTATTTTGCATACAACATACAGTATATCCATTAGTATAACTATAATTATTTTTTAAATCTTTTGTTATAGATGATTTTGAAGCATGGCCACATATATTTGTAGAATTTTCATCCATTTTACCATTACAAGTTTCAATTTTGGATGTAACAAAATTAGCTGCACGATAAACAGAGGCATAGTTCATAACAAATCCTATAAAAACAATAATTAAAATAATAATTGGTATAATCAAATACAAAAGTAATGATCCTCCTACTGCTTCTCTCATATTATTCTCCTAATTCTTCACTAATTATATAAATTTGATGAATCCATTTTATTATTAACGGTTTTCTGCATTTTTGGCAAAATCCAAATTACAAATAATCCTGATATTGCTGCAATTGCCATAAATAACAAAAGTGTCATATTTAATTCACCAGTCGTTTTTCTCATAAAAAACCTCACTTAATAAAACATGAGGAGTCTATACAATCCAATTGAGATAATAAACCCCTCACGAATATTTTTTTAATTTTTTTCAATTGTATCCCATCTGTTATTAATAGATTTTTGAATTCTAGGCAATAACCAAACAGTAAACAATCCCGCAATTGCTGCTAAAGCAATAATCGTAATTAAAGTCATATTTAATTCTCCACTTGCTTCCTTCATAGTAATTCTCCTTTCATATCATCAAATTAATTTTATCATAATATTTTTTTATTTTCAATAGTTTTTTTTATCTTACATTATATTAAAAGAACATCATAAACATGGCAAGTAAAATAACAATCATCGTACCACCACCAGTTACAACAAGCATAACTAGTGTCTTACTTTCCATTTTCTTTAATCTTCCTGCATACATTTTTTCACGAGATTTATTTTGTAATGAAGAAACACTTTTAGAAAAAGTTAATAACTGTTCTTGTTTATTTTCTTGAGCACCAATACTTAATCTATATAAAAGTCTCATCATTCTCATAGAATCTCTAACTGGGAACTCTTTAGCAAAATCCATATAAGGATCAATAGAAGAATCCCCAGAATCTATTTTGGCAATCATTTTTCTTAATCCACTTTTAAATACTTCTGGCGCTGTATTTATACTTTTTGAAATAGCAACAGGAATTGTATAATGCTGTGCAAGTATTTCAATACTTTTTAAATAATATGGTAATAACTGATCAATTTGTTGTAAATGTTTTTTATAATAATTTTTTAAATTTGTATAATCGCTTTTGTATATTACCCCAACAATTAAACATCCAACAATTAAATTAATTACTGTAAAATTAAACAATAAAAATATTAAAACAATAATTAAAGTAACACCTGTATTTTTTAAACGACGATTAAATAAGGCATTGATATCAACATCGCCACCATATTTTGCCATAGCGTAAAATTCATAATCCTTTTCTTTTAATAAAGCACTTCCTTTGCCATCTGCAGAAAACAACTCATTAACATTAACCATTTTGGTATATATAACAACAAATAAGGCAATAGCCGTAATAATAATTAACTCCATTATTCTGCCCCCACATTCTCATTATAATATTTTTCGCCTGATAAAAGGAAATAACTATTGCATAAGACAATTATATGTAAGGCAACTTGCATAAATAAATTAGAATTGACCAGTTCAATATAAACATCTTTTTTTATCAGTAACTGAACTAACATAATCATCAAATATAATAGAACACCAAATTGTACAAATTGTCTATGAAAGGCTTGACGATCAATTCTATCACGGTAAACACCTTCAACAAGTTCATCAATATCTAAAAGCATATTATCAAGTGTTCTCGTAGTATCTCTTGCACCTTCACGTGTTACTTGTAAGAATAATTGATGCATATTTCGTACCATATAAAAATCATATTTAGCATTCATATAATCAATAGATTCTCCAACATCACCATTATGATAAGCTAAATCTATCATTATTTTAACATCAGTCTTTACTGGATCATCAAGAATTCCAGATGCATATACACCTTCCAAGGCTTTAACAAATGATTGAGCGACAGAAAATTCCATGATTGTGTTAGTTACATATACTTGAATTTGTTCAAAAATGAATTCACTATAAACTCTCTTACATCTTAAATATGCTAAATAAGGAATTACCGAAATGGTTAAAACAACATATATAAGCGATATAATAGCATTATAAAAATATAAATATGAAATTATAAAGGCTAATGTTGCAAAAATAATAACTTGAATGGTATATTGTTTTGTTGAATATTCAAGTCCCATTTCCTTACATTTTTCACGAATTACTTTAAATGAATATGGAGCATATGTCTCATATACATTTTCAACGTTATTAACAAGGAATTTATAAACTGATTCTCCATTGCTTTTACGGTATAAAACCACAAACAATACAATAAATAAAATAATTACAAACTCCATAATTCATTCACCACTTTCTTATATTAAATCATCTTTAGGACTAAAAACATCAAAATATTGTGTTTTATCAAGTTCATCTTGATTTGATAAAGCGCTACTATTATCAACATGATAAAAGTTCTCGTTATTAATGTTATTATTTTCCATTGAGACAGATATTGCATTATTATTTAATGCATTTACATCATTTGCTACTTCTTGCTTTTCCACAATTGTTTCCACCTGATTATTTAATGTTTCATTTGCATTTACACTATTACTATTTAAAGCTGCTTCTAGATTTCTCTGTGTATTACTATTGGTGTTTCCATAATCTTTATCCTTAATCATTACCCCTTGAGCTTCTAGGTAATCTATTAAATATTCACTTGGTGGACTCATTACTTCTTCACCGGTAGGACTTTTATGATAAATAACATGCGCTTCAGGAACATTATCACGTGTTACATAAAATTCACATACTTCACATACTTCACGCATAAATCCACCAGTATTTTTATCATAACGTGCTCTTACATGAATACCTAACTGCACATAACGATATATTGTACTCATAAATTGGTCAACATCGATGTTTGATTCTAATAAACTATATAAACGATAAGGAATACTTTGAGCCTTATCAGCATGAATTGTCGATAAAATATTATGTCCAGAAGATATTGAATTACGTACAGCAGTAACCGCTTCAGCAGAACGTACCTCAGATAATAATATCCATTTAGGATTTTGTCTCATACATGTAACTAAAACGTCAGAATATGAGGCAATATTATTAGTTTTCATGGCAACAATATCACGATGTGGAAATATCTTATCTAAGTGTAATTCTAAGGTATCCTCTATTGTAACAATTTTTTCATTTTCAGCCGTATGACTTGCTAAATATTTAACAAGTTCAGTTTTACCACTACCAGTTTCTCCACTAACAATGATATTACAATGACCTTTTACACAATCTATTAAAAAGTCATGAATTCCAGCAGTAATATATTTATCAGCAATAATTTTTTCTTTTTTTAGACGTATCTTAGCCGGTGTTTTACGAAAAACAACAGCAATTCCATTTCTGGCTATAGAATCATGAACGAAATTCATACGAAGTTCTGAACTTTCACTATCCAAAAATGGTGACGCCATATTAAAACTTTTTCCCATAATATTGGCACACTGAAAGGCAATTTTTTCAACTAATTCATTATTTATACCTGGATTATCAACACGATATACACCTTTATCAAGTGACTTTAACCACACTTGTCCATTATTGCTATAGGAAATATCTGTAATATTATCATCATCCAAATACATTTTAAGAGGTCCAAAATCAATATGAGAAAACAAACTATCATTTATTTCTGTATTAGTTGCACCAGAACCTTCCTGCTTAATATCATAAGCACTAATTCCTTGATTCACTTAAGCCACTCCCTCCGTAAACTTATGCTCTTTTATTTTCAATATAAGTTTTAATATCATCACTGCTTATTTCAGTTACTATTTTATCTGCATCTAATTTATAACTTACATTAGTAGGAACTAAAATTAATTCTGCATTATTGATATATTCTGCTGTTCTTAATAATTCACTCATTTCTTCAGTTACTGCAAAAATAATTTGACTTGGTTCCCTATTTTCTTGAGTATTTTCAAATACATGTTGACCACTAGAATCTTTTACAGCAAGTGTTTTTACATTACTAACTAGTTTACCTAATATAATTTTATCATTTTCCTCTACACCCTTAAAATATACATCAACATAATTTCCAGGATAAATGGAGTTACCATATGTAGACATTGTAGTAACATTAAAATTATAAGCAACCATTCCCTCTGGCATATCAATTAAGAATGAATCAGGAAGTTCTTCAAATAAAACTAATGCTTCATCATAGAACAAACTACCAGCTGGAATTGTACAATTAACATTAGTATATCTTCCAATAATCTTTTTAGGTTGATCTGGATTATTAACATTTGTCAAAACATTTCCTTTTAGAGAAATTTGTTGAATATCTACATAATCAATCATTTCTGGTGTAATTTCAGTTCTTGGTCCAATGGTTACTTTTGCATAAGGTACATGAACTGGATTAATTGCTTCATTAACCCTCCAATTATAAAATGCATATAATACAACCACTATTAATATTACCCCTAAAATAGTTACAACATTTTTATTTGCTAATAAATTTTTTAATTTCATTATCTCATCCTCTTTCTTTATTTATTAATTATTTATAAAAATTATCATTTTGCTTCCAATATTGCGTCAATTTGATTTGTAATACCATACGTATCATCAGAGAAAACTTGTTTATCTTCTGATTCTACCCTAACGCTTACCTTCGGTGGATACTCAATTATATCTTGAATAATAATATTATAATCTTTGCTATTACCAACTACTTCTGCAAATCTTCTTACTAAACTCTCAGCAAAAACTTTCTTATCAATTTTATACTCACCATTAACAACTTCACAATTATCCCAATTATAATCACTACATTGTCCATTTTCAATATCTTTAATCATATATTGATTACTACTAGTGAATTGGTATTTGCCATTCTTTTTACTTGAATTATTAGCACAAATACAAAAACCCGTCCGATAATGTGCAATATCAACTGCATCATTCATCGCTGCTTCAACAGTATTTTTCATCGTTGTATAGTTCAATTGATTGGTTACCGCAATATTTCCAAAAGTGCTAATTAAGAAAAAGCCAAAAATTCCTATACCTAATAAACCTAATCCCCACATTGCAACTTTCAAATTTAACCACCTCTCATAACAAAGGTAATGATAATATTTTTTAATGGTACTACTAGATATTCATATATCTAATAAATATCTACTATCCTCTACCTTACATGATATAGTTTACTATAAAATAAATGATTAATCAATAAAAAAGATAATTTTTTTTTAAAAAAATGTCAACTAAGAAAAAAAATCCACTAAAAATGGATTTTAATTTAATTTAATTTATTACCTTTAACACCTTTGGTACTAGATTCATTAAAATTACTTAAAATATTGGTATCAAATGAATGTGTTTTATTTATTTTATTTTTAAAATTACGAATACCAATATTTAAAACATCTTCAAGTAATTCTTCATAGTTTTTATCTGTTTTATCCCATAAATAAAAGGATAAACTACCAGGAATACTATTGATTTCATTGGCATATACTTTTTCATTTTTCGTATCAATCAAGAAATCAATACGCACAACACCTGAAGAATTCAAACTACGAAATGCTTTTATCGCAACATCGGATACTTCTTTTGCTAATTTCTCGGAAATTCTGGCTGGAATAATTCTTTTCGCTGATGCCATTCCTTTACTCCCACCTTTGGCTCCGGAAATATATTTATCTTCATAAGTTAAGAAAGCATTTTTACTACCGACTTCTTCAATAACACTTAAACTTTGTTTTTGATAATTACCTAAAACACTAATATTAACTTCTGTTAAATTAGAAACAACTTCTTCTACTAAAATTTTATTATCATAATTAATAGCATCCATAATAGCATCACGAAGTTCTTGATCATTATTACATACTTTAATACCAACACTACTACCTAAACGTGATGGTTTAACTATTAAAGGATATCCTATTTTTTCTAAACGTTCAATTATTTTATCAGGATTTTTTAAATAATCAGTATCAAAGAACCAATCGAATTTTACAACCGGAACCCCACTTTCTTTCCAAATTTGTTTCATAAAAACTTTATCTTGACCAACAACTGCTGCATAAGTATCACTTTCACAATAAGGAATACCTATAGTTTCTAAATATCCTTGAAGATTTCCATCTTCACCATATGTTCCATGCATTATTGGAAAACACATATCAAGAGTTGTTACATCTTTTCTAAGTAATCCTCTTTTACTTTGTAAAACAAATTCTCCATCTCTTTTATATAAAGTTACTTCTTTTGCAAAACGTTTTAATAAATCCATATCACTATATATCTTAATATCTCTTAACATCGCTCCTGAATACCACGTTCCATCTTTTGTAATATAAATTGGAATGATATCATATTTTTTATCATTAATATTATTCATGGCTTGAATTGCCGTTATAATACTAACTTCATGTTCGACAGACATACCACCAAAAATAACACCTAATTTTATTTTCATTTTCTACCACCTTCCGTATAAATATCTGGTAAATCATTTTCAAAAAGAGCATAAATATCTTTATCTTCTTCTTTTAATGCATCAACTAGTGGATAAGCATCAATTACTTTATTAATAATAAAGATATTTTCTTCTTCAAAACCATTTTCTAATAAAGCCTTTTTTATTACTTTCGTTCTTTTCTCACCAACTAAAATACAATAGTCAGCAACTTCACTTATCTTTTTACCAAATTCATAATTTTTTTCTTTTTCAATAGTTCCTAATTCAACCATTCCTGGCGTAACAACTACTTTCGTTCCAGGCATTAAATTTAATACATCAATTGCACCACTCGCACCTACTGGATTAGAATTATAGGCATCATCTAGCATGTACATATTCCCAACTTTCTTTAATTCAAGACGATGCTCTGTTGCTTTCAATGAATTAACACTAGCCTTAATATCATTAATATCAATTCCTAAATGAAGTGCTAAAGCAACACTGGCAAGAATATTATAAATATTATATTCTCCTAAAATTCTTGTTCGAAAAGTTACTTTTTCATCACCATAATGGCAATCAAACATCATTCCATTTTTGCTACATTTAATATTTGAAGCATAGACATCTGCCATCGTATTATTAATGGAAATCCATTTAATAGGAACATTATTTTTAAGAGGATAATTAACTTGATAAGAATCATCCATATTAAGAATTGCTAAACCATCACTAGGAAGACTCTCAATTAGTTCAAATTTAGTTTTACAAACATTTTCAATCGTTCCAAATGTTTCTAAATGTGATTCTCCTATGATAGTTAGAATACCATACTTTGGTTTAACAAATTCACATAACTTTTTAATATCACCTTTAGTATAGGCCCCCATCTCTGCAATAAATATTTCATCAAACTTATCTAAATAATTATTAACTGTCATCATAAGACCTGATAAAGTATTATAATTCTTTGGTGTCGTTTTAGAAATATATTTACTAGATAAAATCTCATTTAAAATATTTTTACTTGAAGTTTTACCATAACTACCCGTTATTCCAATAACCGGTAAATAAGGCATCCCATTAAGTTTCTTTTTTGCTTTTTTATAATAATAATTAAATTCAATTTGATTAAATGGTGTATCTAGAATACTAGCAAAGAAAATCATATAATAGTTAAATCCTAAAATCAATACAAGCATTATTAACATGATTGTTAAATAAAGTGGATTAGTTATTTTAACAACTAAAACGATAGGTATCCCATAAATAATAATTGTCGTAAAAAATAATCTTTTAATCCTTCCAGTTATCTTTAGTGGTATTTTATTTTGATTTTCTTTATTTTTACGATATTCATTATATATACAATACATATAAATAAACATACTGGCAATCAAGATAAAATCAGTTACACTTTTCTCATTTATAATGAAAATAAAAATAAAGAATAAAATAGGAATAAAGTCATACAAACAAAAAGCTCTTCCAAGATTTTTTCTAATCCATCTAATATAACGATTATTTTCATTATATAAATTCTGTTGAAGCATATGCATCGCTTCCATACTTTTATATACCATATAAATGATATACACCATAATAAATAAAATCATCTTATTCTCCTTCTAAAAAATCATTAACTAAATTAACAACTTTATTTAAATTTTCTAAATAACAATAATGAGTTCCTTCTAAAATAATTAGTTTACTATCATTAATTAAATTATCAAGTTCTTTAGCATCACTAATTGGAACCGCTTCATCATTTCTTCCCCAAATAAGTAAACATGGACAAGAAATATTTTGAGCATTTTCGGATAAATCTTGATTAACTGTCTTTACTAATACGTCCCGCATTTTAGGAGTAGCATTTCGATAATCAACACTTCCCATATGTTTTTTCATCATATTAAGAATTGGATTAAATATTTTTATTTTTTTAATAAATTCTAAAAACCCATTCTTTTTTCCTCTTTCACCATGTCTTACACAAGGACTACCAAATAAAACAACTTTTTTTGTAGGATACTTACTAGCATAAATAATGGATAATCTTCCACCAAAAGAATGACCTATTAATATGGGATTATTAATATTTAAAGTTTTAAATAGTTCATGTAATAATTCCACATAATCAAAGACACTATAGGCAAAATCTGGTTCTTCTGATAACCCAAATCCAGGTAAATCAATAATCGTAACACGATACTTATCTTTAAAATGATTTCCTAATGGTTCCATCATCTTAATATTTTGTCCCCATCCATGAAGTAAAACCATGTCATCTCCATCACCATATTGTTTATAATTTATTTTAATATTTTTTATTTTTTTAAACATAAACTAAAGTCACCACTTTCATTTTACCATATTTCAACAAATTATGAAATTATATTGTTTATTGTTTGACACTTACTTGACAAAAGAAAAAGACTTAATGTCCTAATTTAATACTTCCATAACACTATTAATCATATTAATTTCTTGTTTTATTTTATCTAGCTTTTGTGGAATAGTTAACTTATACTCTTTTTTCATTAAATTTATTAATTCATTAACAAAATTAGGATTTCTTATTAATTCCTTATAATAAAAAGAATGTTCACGTAAATACTTTTTTAAATAAGGATTATTATTTAAAAGATATTGAACTTTTATTATCATCATTAATCCTCAAAATACTTATATTTCGGTCTTTCTTCATAATTATTACTTACATTTTCATTATTATTAAACCCTTTAAAAGCTTCAATCGCTTTATCAAGCGAAGTTAATGTCTTTTGTACGGTATTTAAATCAATTCCCTTAAATAATCCTAAAAATTCTTTTATTGCCGTAATAAGCCCTATACTTGATGTTTCTTTAGAACTATTATTATTCTCAAAATTATTCCAAATACTATTATTCTCGCCATATAAATCATACATTTCATAAAACTGTTGCCATGTCATTTTTTTATTATTAACATAATCAATTAAATTAGGATGCTTTTGTACAAACTTTTTAAACTCTTCTTTCATACATTCACCTATAATAGTATATGCAAAAAAATTATTTTCTGCCTATCCAAAAAAGAAAGAAGCAATAGTTAACAAAAGAAATCCAGAATTAATAGTAATTAATACTTTATTTTTACATTTAAAAGACAATAGTAGTGCAGGTACTGTTAAAATAAGAACTAAAAAGGTTGATGGGGCTAAAACACTAACAACTTCTTTAAAATTCAAAAGATAATTATAACCACTTAATCCACTACCTGTGTAACTAATAAATATCATAATAAAAAATAAAGTCACAAAAATAATAAAATAACTGATAGTTAACAAAACCGCCATTTGATAAGCTCTTTTCTCTGTATCAGCAATTATTTCTTCATCACTTTTCTTTCGAAATAAACTCATTCCACACTTAGGACACTTAATCATCTTATCATCATATACTTTTTGACAATTAGCACAATACTTCACTTTACTCACCTTAGTTCTATTTTATACAATTTTATATTTTAATACAATAAAAATACAAAAAAAATGATTTTTCAATCACTTTTCTTGACATAATCATATATTTTAGTTAAATAGAATAATTCATCATTAATTAATTTAGTATCATTAAAAGTATCTTTTGTTAAAATAATTCTTTCCGGTAAAGATAACTTTATTAACAATAATTCTTTCTCTAAATTACTTAATTTATTTTTATTTTCATATATTTTTAAGACTTCTTCTAAACTAAGATTTTGATAATATTTCTTATAGAAACTAACAATATCATTAACAGGATTACCAAAGTATGATTTATCCCAATTTATTAAATATTTATTTTCATTAATAATTAAATGTTCAAGACTAATATTATTATGTAATAAACATACACGAATACCCTTTTCTTTTTGAATACTTTGATACCATTTATCAATTTCTTTTTCACTATATTCAAGTAAATAATATAATAAAGAAATATTTCTTATTAACAAATACATACTAGGACTAAAAAAGATATTCTTATCAATACCATCATTTAAGTTATAATAATAATTTTTACTTTTAACAATATCTTCCTTAATACTTTCATATATTTTTTTAATATTATCTAAATCAAGTTCTCTTTTATATGATGTTTTCTTATGTAATAGCGCTATTTCTTCTAATAAATCATTAACTTTTTGTTCATATTCTATTTTTATTTCTTCAATATATTCCGATAAATCATAGTTATCATTCTTTTTATTAAAGTTCTCTGGAAAATCAAAGAAATCTCTTGATATTAAATATTTATAAATATCATAATTATTGGTATTTAATTTAATAACATAACTTCTATCTTTATCCTTGATAATATAAACATTTCTTATCTTTTGATAACCTAATGGATGAAGATGATTATTAAGAATAACTTTTTTTAATTCATTATTCATCAGTACTTGGAATAATTAACTTATCTCCTGTTTTAAGACTACCTAAATCATTATAGTTTTCTAAATCTTCTTTCGTTATACCATATTTTTTTAAGATACTATCTATGGTATCATTTTCTCCCATGGTATAAACACGATAAATAGAATATTCTTTAGGTTCATCATTTTCTTTAAATAAATCCATAATTTTATCAGTATCTTTAGTTTCTTCTTTATTACCTTTAGCAAGGGATAAATTAGCATCTAGTTTTTGATCACTTTCTTTTTTGATACTAGCATCCGCTACAAAAGGATTATTTCCTTTCTTTTCTAAATCTAATTTAGCATCAAATAGTTCATCACCCTTTTTTAGTAAATCCATTGAAGTATTAAAACCATCTTCCCCTTTTTTTAATAAATCAATAGAAGCATCAAACAAATCATCGTCTTTTTTAATATCAACATTATAATCAAGTCGAAGACTATCTTCCTTTATTTCTTCTTTTTGATACTCTAAGTCATCAAGTATTAAATCAATTTTAACTCTTAAAATGTTATCATTAATTATTTCATAATAAAAATCATCAATGTTAATACTAGCCTTTTTAGTATCATATTTACTATCTACCGCAATTTCCACAGGTAAAGGATAAGAAAACTCATTTTCAACATCTAAATACTTATTACAACCACGAACAATTAATTCACCTTTAATTGTATATGGTTCAATAAACTTTAAAGTATCATCAAGAGCAATACTTTCAATCTCTCCTATCTTTTCATTAAATGTAATATCTTTATTAAAAGGTATAATTTTATTCATAAATCCTCTCTTTCATTTAAATATATGAAAAAAAAGAAAGATTAGAAGTAAAGATGCTGTTCTTTAATATATAAAGAAACCTTTTCATCCAAAACATTTTTTAAATCTTTCTTTTCTTGAATTAATTGTCTCGCTTGAGTTGATGAAATATTATTATGATATTCAATAAACTTAAATTTATCAAAATACTTAGAATATTTATCCAAAACTATTCTTTTAACATCATCATCTCTTGTAACAACATAAAATTGGTAATTATTTAATAAATATTCATAATTATCAAACTTATCTAAATTCTTTAATAAATCACTACCAATTATTAAAGTAATCTCCCCATATTTCTTTTTTAATAAATCAATTACTCGGTAATTAACATAAGAATAATCTTTCATTAAATCATCAATGATTATTAAAGAATCCTTATGAAATAATAGTTCTAACATTTCAATTCGTTTATTCATTTCTACAAGGTGTTTTTCTCTACTATTAACCGGTACAATAACTAATTTATCAAAATATTTTTCCATTATTTTAATAATATCATAGTGAGCAATCGTTGGAGGATTAAAGCTTCCTATAAAGATTCCTGTCATAATTATCCTTTCTATTTTTCAATAATTTTCTTATTAACTACTTTAATAAAATGAAAATCATTCATTCTTAAACATTTAATATTATTATTTGATATCTTAACTTCTATTTTATTAACATTATTTACTTTTTTATTACGTCCATCAACCATTAATAATAAATCTTCATTATTAAATTCTAATATTATACTTTTTTCATTAGGAACAATAATCGAATTAGTTAAAGTATTATAAGCCTTATTATTAATAGGAGCGATTGGTGTTAAGATAAAAGCTTTTAAGGTATTATAAATAATACTTCCTCCAAAAGACATATTATAAGCAGTAGAACCAGTTGATGTACTAACAAGAAGTCCATCACCAACAAAATTTTCTAATAATTCATTATCAACATAAACTTTATTTTTTAAAACCGATAAATCAAGTTTTCTTATAACCACTTCATTTAAACTTTGATACCTTATTTTTTCATCATGAGAATAAATAGTTGTTTCTAAAGTATTAATCTCTTCTTCTTTATAATCACCACTTGCTAATCTTTCAACAAAATTTCTGGTATCATTAAAATCAATTTCTTGTAAAAAACCTAAGGTACCGGCGTTAACACCAATATAGTAAGCCTCACTATTAAAGTTATCACTACGTATCATTTTTAAGAAACTACCATCTCCCCCAATGCTTATTCCTAAATCATAAGTATTATCATAAACAATCAAAAATTTTTTTTCGGATAAATCCTTAATTAACGTATTAGCAATAACATGAGATTTCTCATCATCATTAACAAAAAACTTTATTTTCTTTATTTCTTTCATAAACTAATCCTTTACTTATTCATATAAATGATTCTCTTTAATATAATTTAATACTCTTTTATCAAGATATTTACTATCTAAATTCTTTCTTAATTCGCTAGACGATATATCAATAAAAGGATAATTATTAACAATAATAAAATTATTTTTAGGATATTTTTTTATATATGAAATAACATCAATATTATCTCTATTCATAACAATAATTTGATAATTTAATAATTCCTCATAATTTTTCCATTTATCAAAAGAAACAATATTATCAGCTCCTATTATTAAAGATAATTCATCATGATATTCTTTTTCTAATTCTTTCATTAATTCATAAGTATAGATGTACTTATTATGTGTTGTATCAACAATAACTTTATTATTTTCAAAAAACTTTAACATCTTTATTCGATAAGAAATATCTATTAAATCTTGTTTATCCCAATAATTTAACGTTGGTACAATTAATACTTTATCAACATAATGATTATCTATTAAATAATTAACAACATCCATATGTCCTTTATGAGGAGGATTAAAACTACCAATATATACACCTAATTTCATTTGTTCCTCTCATATGATGGTATAAAAAACTTATGTTGATTTCTTCTATTTGCTTTTAATATCATTTCTCTTGTTTGATCACTAAGACTATTATCTTTTACACCAGTTTCTTTCTCCAAAAATACTTTTTTAACATCACTATAATAAAAGCCTAACTTTTCTTCATCACTTTTTCCTGATAAACCATCATCTGGTGTTTTATGACAAATATGTTCTGGTACACCAATATAGTCTCCTATTTGAATAACTTCATCGACATATAAATCCGATAATACTCGAATATCAGAAACACTATCCCCACCTTTAGTAAAATAACCTACTAATAATTCACTTTTATTAGAAGTACCGGCAACTAAGTAACCCCCATTTTTTATTTTCGACATCATTGCCGCATAATAATATAAGGAAGACATTCGAAGTCTTGGTTTTAAATTAATATTAGAATCAATCAAAAAGTTATCATCAATACCTTTATTCCTGATTTCTTTTACAAAATCATCATACATTTCTGTAATATCACATTCCTTTAGTTCAAACTGAAAATGATTAGCAACCTCAATAGCATCTAATTTATCTATTTCTCTTGAATGACATGGTAGCCATAACCCTAAAACATTTTCACTACCTAAGGCTTTAGTGAATAACCCCGCAACAACAGCTGAATCCTTTCCTCCAGATATTCCAATAACAACCCCTTTTAAATTATTCTTTTCGTAGTAATCTCTTATAAAAGATATTATTTCATTAGTAACTTTAATAACATCAAATTCCATTTTTCACCAACTCTTTTTCCTAATTAAATTATAATCTACTTTTAAAAGATAATCAAGAACCCATATACGTCAAAGGCCATAAACACAATAATATAAAAGAATTATGCTAAATTGCATAATTCTTTTATACATTATTAATGACATAATCCTAGATTAATCTATATTAATAGTTTAATCCATAATTTGATTTACCTCAAGACTTGCTTTCTTGCAATTCTTGAGGATTATACTTTCTCAAGTATCTACCTTTTCGTTATTTCTATTCCGTACCACAAAAGGGTTTTTGTGGTACTCCTCTTTATTACTTTCTCGGAGCCACCAAGTGGAGCCTGGAACACTTACTTATTCTCCCATTTTTACAACATATGGATTTGTTCCTGTTCCATCTCCATTAGACTCAAATTCTGTTCCAAGTTTTAGCGAAACGACAGGACGGAGACCATGAATATAGTACACGGGATAGTTGTTCAAAGCGCTGTAGTCCGCATAGAACCCGTATGCAATGACGTCGAAATCATATGGCGCCAATGACCAGTAATAATCATTCGTATATAAGTAGTAAGTCGAAGTACTTGCGTTATTTCCTCCTACTCCTGCTAAAATTATTTCGTCCGCTGTTAATAATCCTACTGGATAATTTAAATGGGCTACACTACTTGATACACTAAATCTATCCGTCTCATTTGGACACGTCATACTTGGTACATTACTTGTACTATACCAACTATTTGAAAACCTATTATGTGTTCCAAAATATAAATGTGTTGTTAAACCTCCTCCGTTTGGATTCCAGCCACTTTGTGTATATGTATTACTGCTTCCTGTTGTTTTAAAACTTCTATCATTACAGAACACTGTATCTTCTAAATATGCACTATAATCTGGGTTACTTGCATTTACTTCGTTTGTTAAATTTGTTTTAAACCAATTTTCTATTGCCGTTTTGGCTGTCGAACTATTTTGATTTAATACATAACTTGCATTTTTTGCTTTTGTGGTGGCTGAGCCTGAACCTGTCATTTTATATAATGCATCTTCCAATAAGTCACCATTTTCTAGCTCTATAAAAAAGTTATTATAATAATAGTATCTTACTTTTACACATTCCGTATCTCCTACGCTACTTGTTTCTGTTCCACAACTATAATGGTGATTTGCATCTTTTGTTGTATTTGTTGATGCCATATTTTCAGTATCTTCTATTACTAAATAATGATCCGTATGCCACTCTATATCTTTTCCATATATTGAATTTGCTGATGCATTTGTTGTCTTATATGGATATCTTGTATTACTCATATATCCTACATCTGATACACTTTGATAATTTGTGTTAAAGGCACTTCTTCCTATTATTGGTCTATCAAGTGATGAATAAACATTGGCATTTGTTCCACTTGCATAACTATCTACTTTATATAGTGTTGTACATGTTGCTGTATCTGTCGTTTGTTTACATGTATATGGATAGTTTGTACTAATAGTTGGAATATTTGTAGCTGCATCAGTTGTATTTGCTATTGCTACTTGTGTTATCGGATTTGTCTTAGATTTTAATTTGTATGTTACACTATTTCCCGATGTACTTACTATTTCATAATCATCGGCATAGTAATATCCTGTACTTTGACTTAGACTAGTGGTTGTTCTTATGGTGTCTTGAATATCTCTTGTTGTGCCACAGTTATAAGTTATATTATTACCACTTCCAGAAATATCGGGTAAACCATTATAAATCATCTTAATTCCACCAGTATCAGTTGTTCTTACAATTTGCCAACAAAATCCTCCAAATACAACATTATTATTATCTACAGCACCTCGATAGTAATAAATGGGATTAGTATCATTTTCTGTTCCTGAAAGTAAATACAATCCTTGTCCATTACTTGCACTTGACTCATTTGCAAAATTAATTTGCGTTGTTGTATTTACATTTTTCTTTATTGTTCCTAATGCTGTTAATGGTTCTTCTACCCATATTCCTTCATTGGCTTCTACTTTTACATTAAATGATACACCACTGGTCTTTAAAGCATTCCATTCACTTGTGGTGAAAACTGTTTTCCCTTCTCCTAACTCAGCTGGTGTTCCCATATTATCTGTTGGTTCTTCTCCATTATTATAGGTATCACTTATTAAGATTTTATTCTTATCTAAATAAGCTTTAATGGTAATTGAGCCTGAAATTCCTTCAGCTGTTCCTAGAGGATTATTGGGTTTAATATATCCTACTAATATCATCTGGTTTCCTTCTATTGTTTCTCCTACTAACTTTTTATATATTGTGGCATTTTTAGATTCTCTTGCTGTCCAATAACTATCACTAGATGTTCCTAACGAATTAATAGTTACATCTAAACTTATGGGTAATACTTTTCCATTGGTTGTAATACTTGAGTTTACTGTACTAATTAAATATTCAACACCTTCGCTATAGTCGGTATCTCCTTCTATTTCAATTTCAAGTGTTCCAACTTTTGTTGCATCATCCATTATTCCTGTTTCGGTTGGATCTATAGGAAATAAATTAGTTAAATTAATTGTTTCCGTCTGCCTTGTTACAAATGCTATTCTTCCTACACTAATAGTATTTGCTGTTCCTGTTCTTGTATA
>CADCJQ010000019.1:8642-31892 GCA_902801795.1 uncultured Erysipelotrichaceae bacterium | reverse complement strand
AAAGTAGCGATAAGTGATACTTATGATGGAACAGAAAGTGACTTAATGGGAACAACTAATGATTGGGTAATGGGAAGAGAAGTATTTACCACTGAAGAATGGAATAGTTTCCAAAATACTCCACTATCTTTTAAAGTAAAAGTAGAAGCCAACGAAGGAATATGGATAGAAAAAGAGAAATTCTTAACAATGAAGAATTTAAATAGTATTCAAGAATGGGAAAATATAAAAGCAAATATAACAAGTATAGAATTTCATAAAAATGGAGTAGCACCAAATAATCCAGTAACAAGTTTTGATGTAACAGATACAACTAGTGATCCAAGTAAAGGTAATATAACATTATATACAGTGGATGATGGACTTGGAAACAATACCTATAAAGCAATAGTAGTTGCAAATGATACTATTTATGCACCAGAAAATTGCGCAAATATATTTAAATATATGACTAAATTAGAAATATTTAACTCCAAAAACTTTAAAGTTGATAATGTAACCACAATGCAATCATTTTTTTATGGTAATGAGAAATTAAAGAATATTAAATCTTTATCAGATTGGAACACAATAAACGTGATTAATATGCAAAGAATGTTTGCATCATGCTTTGTTTTGGAGGATATAAGCCCCTTGTCAACTTGGAATACAAAAAATGTTACTAATATGCGCTCAATGTTTAATTTAGTTCAGATGCAAACTCTAGAATCTATAAAAGATTGGGATGTGCAAAATGTAACAATTTTTACTTCTATGTTTTTGACTTGTTCAAATCTGAATGATTCATCTTCAATTAATGCTTGGAATATAAATGCAGGTGCTGACTTTACAAATATGTTTTACTTCACCCCATCTCATCCAGAATTTTCTAAATTCCCTAATGGAACTTGGGATGAAAATGGAACATTTAGTCCTAATGCTTAAGATAATTACGAAGAGATTATTCTTCGTTTTTTATTTTTAAAAAAAACTATTGTGTTTTGTGTAAAAGAGTGTAAAATTACATTGTAAATGCAAAAAAGTCTTTTTTAAAATTTGTATACAGATAAAGAAATATATGATATCATTTAATTATAAGATACGAGGGTTGTATATATGGAAAAGAAAAATAATAAAGTATTATTAGAAATAATAGGAATAGCAATATTATTAGTTAGTGTAATAGGATTATCATTTGCATTCTTTAACTATACAAGAACAGGTCAAGCCAATACCTTAAAAACAGGGAATATTAATTTTAATTCAACACAAGATAATACCATTAGCTTAACTAATGTGTTTCCAACATCTAAAACTAATTTAAATAGTAGTAATTCTGATACTGCAACAATTACTATAACAGGAGATACTACATATAGTGAAGGAATAGAATATAAAGTAACTTTAGATCAAGTTAATAATACTATTAATGGTAAAGAAGTACCAGTAAGTATAAAAGCAACAGCAAGTAATTTAGGAACAGAAAGTAGTAATTATTATACTGATAGAGAAAATAAAACAAAGATATATATGTTAAACTCTGAAGGTGAAGCTTATAATGGAAAATATATTGCAGTAGGCTATATTCCAGAAGGCTCTACTGGCGTAAATGGAAGTATAGATATAACAGCATTTATTGATACAAATAAAGTAGCAATAAGTGATACTTATGATGGAACAGAATCAGAGTTAATGGGAACAACAAATGATTGGGTAATGGGAAGAGAAGTATTTACGACCACAGAATGGAATAGTTTCCAAAATAATTCACTATCTTTTAAAGTAAAAGTAGAAGCCAACGAAGGAATATGGATAGAAAAAGAAAAATTTCTAACTATGAAAAATTTAAACAATATAACAGATTGGACAAATATAAGAGCCAATATAACAAGTATTGAATTCCATAAAGATGGAATAGTACCTGCAAATTCTGTAACAAGTTTTGATGTAACAGATACTTCGAGTGATCCAAGTAAAGGTCCTATAACATTATACACAGTAGATGATGGACTAGGGAATGGTACATATAAAGCAATAGTGGTTGCTAACGATACAATTTATGCACCAGAAAATTGCTATGGGATGTTTGTATTGATGACAAACTTAGTAACATTTAATTCTAAAAATTTTAAAGTTGATAATGTTTCTAATATGAATTTTATGTTTTTTAGATGTACGAATTTGGTTGACATAAGTTCACTATCCATATGGGATACTAGTAATGTGCAAAATATGGCTCAAATGTTTTGGAGATGCTCTTCACTAGTAAGTTTAAATGGTTTAGCAAATTGGAACACATTAAACGTAACTACTTTGTTTTTAACGTTTTCAGAATGTTCAAATTTAGTAGATATAAGCGGTTTAACAAATTGGAATACATCAAATGTAACTACTTTACAATTCACGTTTTCAAATTGTTCAAATTTAGTAAATATAAGTGGTTTAGCAAATTGGAATGTAGAAAAAGTTTCAACATTTAATCAAACATTCTCACTAACAAAAATAGAAAATGTTGATGCTTTATTCAAGTGGAGATTTAATGATTATACGAATTTTGTGGCAATGTTTGAGAATTGTACAAACTTAAGAAATTTGAACGGATTAAAAAATTGGAATGTAGCTATGATACAGTGGATGACAGGAATGTTTAATAACTGTACAAATTTAGAAGATGCAACTGGCATAAATAATTGGGATATAAATGCAGGTGCCGATTTTACAACTATGTTTTATAATACGCCTGTTCATCCAGAATTTACAAAATTCCCTAATGGTACATGGGCTGATGATGGAACATTTACCCCTAATGCTTAACATATAAAGACTAATTTGGTATTAAAAGTGTATGATTACATTATTATCAAAGTAGTCTTTTTTCTTTATCATAAAAATATTAATAATTAATATAATTAAGTGATGATAAAAGAAATAATTAATTATATAAAAGATGATAAATTTAAGATAGTTTATGTTAATAATAGTATTGATGTTATTAATTATGATAATATTATGGAAGTAAAGAATGATGTAATAACTATTGAGAAAGAAAAGAAATTAATTTTAATTAAAGGAGAGGAGCTAAAACTAGATAAATTGTTGGATAATGAAATATTAATAAGAGGTTTAATTAAGAAAATTGAATTGTAGGTGATACAATGACTATTTATATATTAAAATTAAGTGATGTAAAATATCTAAATCGTTTAGTTCAAAATAAAATTAAATTTCAGAAAATAATATATCAAAAAAAATCTTGTTTATTATATGTTGATAAAGAAAATTACGATAAATTAAATAAATATTTAGAAATTTATGATATTACTTTGGAAAGAGTAGAGGGATTAGAGAAATATCTTTTTTTATTAAAGAAAAATATTATATTTATTATTAGTATTATTATAGGAATTATTTTTTTATATTTACTTTCTAATATTATTTTTGATATTAAGATTATGACAGATAAAAAAGATTTAGTTAAAATACTAACTAATGAACTAGAATATTATGGTATTTCAAAATATCATTTTGCAAAGAGTTTCAAAGAAAAAGAAGAAATTAAGAATAAAATATTAAATGATTATAAAGATAAATTTGAGTGGCTTGAAATAGATCGTGTTGGTTCTCGTTATTACATTAGAGTTCTTGAAAGAATTATTAATAAAAAAGATGATAAAGAAATCTTTCAAAATGTTGTTGCAAAAAAAAATGCGGTTATTATGGAAATAAGAAGTAGTTCAGGTCAAATAATAAAAAAAGTAAATGATTATGTTAATAAGGGTGATGTTATTATATCCGGGAATATTACCAAAAAAGATGAAATAAAAAATGTTGTTAAAGCCGAAGGAATTGTTTATGGTGAAACTTGGTATAATGTTAAAGTAGAATTACCAAGAAGTTATGAAAGAACTGTTTATACAGGAAATAGTTATAATCGTTATACATTAGATATATTTGATAAAAAGTTCTTTTTATTTGGAAAAAAGGATTATCGAGAAGAAGAATATGATGATAAATTAATTCTTAGTAGTAATTTATTACCATTTCGTTTTAATAAAACAGAAGTTAAAGAAACAAAGAAAGTGTCATCTATTTATACTTATGATGAAGCGTTAAATAAAGGACTTGAAGTTGCAAGAAGTAAATTATTTGATAATTTAGATAAGGATAGTAAAATATTATTTCAAAAAAAATTAAAGTTATATGAAGAACATGATAAAATAATTGTTGAAGTATTTTTTAAGGTTTATGAGAATATTACGGATTATCAAGAAATTAATATAATTAAGGATGATAATTATAGTTAATTATTATTTACATTTAGATATTGATTTTTATTTTAAAGTTTCAGAAGATGATTTAACAAGAAATAAAAAAGATATAATAGTGATGTATTTGTTTAATTTGATTGAAAAGTATTCATTTGCATGATATAATGATATTATATTAGAGGAGGATAAATGAAAGATAAGGAAACTAAAACATATTATGATTTAACAAGTGAAGAAATAAAAAAATATCGTTCTGAATTTGTGAAAACATCGAATGTTGGTAGAGTGTTGTATTATGTAACAACTATTATGCAATTAGGAATGTTAATGTGCTTGATATCTTTAATAGCAATACTATTGCTTGACGATATGAAAAATTTAAGCCTTATTGGATGGATTGTTTTTTTTGTTGTGTTTGGGTATGTTCCACAAGTATATTTTAGCATTAACTTTAGTTGTTGGTTAAAACATAAGCATGGAATTAAAAGATGGTAAAATAAATTTTTACAAAAAATCTGATTTTCAGATTTTTTATTTTGATTAAGCTAATTTATTACTAATAGAAATTTTGTAATTAATTAAGAAGATGAAATAGTGAGTTATTGAAAAGATAATGAATTAGTGGTATAATATAAGCATTTTTAAGGGGTGAAGTATGTGGACGAATTAAACTATGAAGAAATGTGTCAAAGTATTATAAATGAACTTGAAGATTTAGAACGTCTTACATCTAGAAAAAAACAAGAAATAAAGAAATTAAAAGAAGAAGAAAAGGAAATTAAAGAAATAGTAAAACTTTCTTTTCCAATAAAAGAAGAAAAAGAAATATTGGAAATAGAAGATAATTCATTTGAAGAAGCGATTGAATTTTATCTTTTAAATTATCGATTTTTACGTGAAGGATTTACTGATAATGAAATACGTTCTTTATTACCAAGAAAAACACATCCAGATTATCTTAATATTTTGTTACGACTTTCCTTAGAATCAATTAAGGAAATAAGAGAAATTAAAGAATTACTAAAAGAAGATAATATTAGTATTAATGAAAGAAAATTATGTGATAATTTAATTTCTCATGAAAAACGTAAGATAGAATACATTCGTAAAAGTTTATTAACGAAAGAAGAGAATACCTTGGATGTTGAACAAAATAACATTATTTTAGTGCCAACTCTTGCTGGTAATATAAGAATTATTGATGATTTAGAACATATACCTAATGATTATTATGAAGGATTTAAAGAATTAATTAATTCTATTATTGATGGTTCTTTTAAGAATGTTAAAATGTTAAAAATGGATACTAGTTCACCTATTTTTGAAGTAAAAGCCTTTAAAATAAGAGTTGTATTTGCAAGACTTAATGTTAATACCTTTGCTTTAATAACAGCTTTTGTTAAAAAGAGTGATACTGATAAATTATATCGTGAATCATTGTTAAGTAAGATAAAAGATTTCTGTTTAATAGAAGATAAATTAAAAAGTAATTTATTAGATTCTTCATTTCAAGAAATGAATAATAGTAATGTTAATGAATTGTGGAATATTTTATCTCCTAGTGATATCAAAATTTATCGAAAGGAGAATCAATAATGACTATTGAAGGATTAGAATATCTAATTAATAATAGAAAAAAAGAATTAAAACCTTCGTCTGAAATAGATGGTTATAATTATCTTGTTGATTTTTTAAATAATAATAAATTAAATAATATTGGAGATTTTCTAGATATTGATATGTGGAAGTTTATTATCTGTAATTTATATATTCAAAGTAATAAAAGTATTGATGAGGTAATTAAATTTGTTGATTTGATAAAACCTTTATTTACTAATATGAAAGTCTTAACTGTTGCAGATATTTTAGATAAACTTATTAAAGTAGTAGAAAATGATAGTGTTGATGTGATAATTAATTATTTAAAATGTCAAAATGTTATCTATGAACAAAAATATTTGAATATGATTAAAGATATTGATGATAGTTTATCTTATTCTTTAATATCTATTAAGAAAAAAATGAATGATGGAAAATTAAATGTTTTACCTTTTTTTGAGGGGTTAAAAGATTATAATATTACTTTAGTTTATCAAATGTATTTATATTGTATACGATATCTTATTGATACAACAGATACGGTTTTTATAATTGGGCTTGATGCTCATGAAATGGAAAATAAGAAAAGAAAGATTAGAAAAGTAGAATTATTCTCTCAAGCTATGAAAAATGATATTGATGTCAAAACAAGTATTACTTATTATCAATATCTTAAAAAATATGTTGAAGAGTTTTCTCGTGGTGAGAAAAGAAAGCAAAAGGAAATAGAAGGAATCGATCTTGCTTATAACATGTTAGCCAAAAATATTGCCAAAAAAGAAATTGTTTTGTATCATGATATTGCTAAGTTAATTAAAGATAATAAACTTAAATATTCTTTCTTATTATTTATTAAAGAACATAATATGAGATATTATCATGAACTTGAGGAAGAATTAACTACTTTAGAAAAAGATTCTAAAGTATCTATTATGGCTTTACTAAAAAAATATGGAATAAGAAAAGAATATTATGATATTGATTTAATGATGAATTATGAACAAGAAGAACTTGATGAAATCTTGAGTTTAGTTTCTCTTCTTGATATATCAGTAGAGGAAAAAGTATTAGCGATTTATAATACTTCTTTGGAGGAAATAAGATTACTTAAAGAATATATGCGAAAAAATATTCTTGATTTATCCTTTATATCGCATCATTTAGAATTATTAAATAAAGATAATAAATATCTTATTTGTTTAAATAAAAATCTTCTTACTCTTAAGGAATTAAATATTAATATGACGTTATTTAAGAATATTGATTTATTTCTTGATAATGTAGATATTATAAGAGAAAATTTATTTCTATTAGGTAGTTATAATTTATTAAATAGTTTAAAGACAACTAATGAACATGATTTCCTTACTAATCCTTTACTTGCAATAATTATTGATAAATTATTAGAGTATGGATTTGAAGATTATTTGTTAAGTGATTTATCACTTTTAAATACAAAGGTTATTAAAAGACTAGATGTTTTTAAAATGATGAATATACCAATTACCTCTAAAGAACAATTATTAGATATTTTAGATAGTGATAAACGTTTTTTTGTAAAAAGTAATGATATTGATAATTATTTAGAAAACATAAAGGTTGATTGGGAAACTGATATTTCTCTTGATGATTTAGATAAATATAAGATATCTGATAGATTATATGATTTTGATGGTATTAAAGTATCCATTAATAAAGTCAAAAGAATGATTGATAAAGGAGAAACATTAATTAATGCTATTCTTGATGGTTTAGTTTTAGATGAAGATGAATTATCTAAAATAAAAGGTTTTTTATCTTGTGAAGTAAAAAAATTGATTAAAGAATAATAAAAAGGAAGTGGGTTATGAAAAAAATCGAATTACTTGCTCCTGCTGGTAATATGGATAGTTTAATAGCAGCAGTACAAGCAGGTTGTGATGCGGTATATCTTGGAGGAACATTATTTTCTGCACGTGCTTTTGCAGGGAATTTTTCTAATGAAGAATTAGAGAAGGCTGTTAGTTATTGCCATTTATATGGTGTTAAAGTCTATGTTACTTGTAATATTTTAGTATATGAACATGAAGTTGAAAGATTTCTCGAATATATTGATTTTCTGCATAAAATAATGGCTGATGCTGTTTTAATACAAGATCTTGGAATGCTTGATTTAGTTCATAAAACCTATCCTAATTTAGAAATTCATGCTTCAACACAAATGCATATTCATAATTTAGATGGCGTTTTAATGGCTCAAAAATTAGGGTGTAGGCGTGTTGTTTTAGCAAGAGAAACTCCTATAGAAGTGATTGAAGATATTATTAAAAAAACCAATGTTGAAATAGAGATATTTGGTCATGGATCATTATGTGTATCATATTCTGGAGAATGTCTTTTTTCAAGTTTAATAGGTAAACGTAGTGGTAATCGTGGTAGTTGTGTTGGTAGTTGTCGTCTTCCTTATAATATAATTGATTCTTATGGTAATAAATTAAATAAAGGTGATTATCCTCTTAGTATGAAAGATTTAAATACTTTAGATAATCTTGATAAGTTAATTAATATTGGAGTTACAAGTTTAAAAATTGAAGGAAGAATGAAAAGTCCAGAATATGTTTATACTGTAACGAAATTATATCGTTTAGCGATTGATAGTTATTATGAAAAAGGGAAAGTTATAGTTGATAAAAAAGAACTTGATAATTTAACGAGATTATTCTCAAGAGGATTTACGAAAGGATATTTATTTCATGAAGATATGAGTAATATTATAAATCCTATTCGTCCTAATCATCAAGGTATTTATATTGGAAAAGTAATTGATTATAATAAAGGATTTATTAAAATACGTTTAGCAGATGATGTATCAATAAATGATGGATTAAGAATAATACTTGATGATGAAGATTATGGAATAACTTTAAATGAATTTTATCTTGATAAGAAATTAGTTAAAGAAGGACATCAAAATGATGTTATATCATTAAAAGTTAATAAAGTAATTCCTGTTAATAGTAAAGTATTATTAACGAAAGATATTAGTTTAATTAATGAAATAAATAATATTATTAAAAGTAATCCTAGAAAAGTTATGGTTAATATTAAAGTAAAAGCTAAGACTGATGAATCATTAGAGATAATGGTTTCTGATAATAAACATGAAGTTAAAGTACTTGGTAATATCATAAGTAAGGCTAGTAATAAACCGATAACTAAAGATGATTTAGAAAGTAAGATTAGTAAAATAGGAGATACTATTTATCAAATAAATCAATTAGATATTATGATGGATGATAATATTTTTATTCCTTTTAAAGAAATTAATGAATTACGAAGAGAATTATTTGATAAATTAAATCAAGAACGTTTATATAAAATTGATTATATAAAAGAAAAATATGATATTAAAGTAAATGATTTTGAAAAGAAAAAATTACGAAGTGTATTAGTAAATAAAGTTAATAATGATCTTGATTATGATATTATTTATAGTGAAAATTATGATGATAATGTTGTTATTAAACTTCCTAAAGTAATGGATAATTATGATAATTTAGATTTAAATAAAGAGTATTTAATTGGTGAATTAGGTGGTTTTAACAAATTAAAAAATGTTTCATGTGATTATTCTTTTAATGTAGTTAATTCTTATACAGTAGCATTACTTCATAGTTTAGGGGCTAAGAGAATAACTTTATCATTAGAATTAATTAAAGGACAAATAGATAAACTTATTAAAGCTTATTATGAAAGATATCAAAAACATCCTAATTTAGAAATTATTATTAGTGGATATCGCGAAGTGATGACATTAAAAACTAATTTAAATAAAATATATCATAATGATAATATTTATTTACAAGATCGTTTTAATAATAAATATAAAATTCGTGAAGTTAATAATTTAACTTATCTTTATGAACCAAAGAAATATTATAGTGATGACGATTATTATGAAATAGGTGTAAATATCTTAAGAGATAATAAAGAAATATAATTGTTTTGAATTAAACTGGAAAAAATTAGACTAATTATTCACAAATGTTTGACTTTTGTGAATAATTAGTCTAATATTATATTAGGTGGTGTTTATGTTATATTTTCATAAAGAATTAAAAAAAAGATTAAAATCTGATTATCAAATACAAAAGGCTGTTGCCGATGGAGAGTATTATAAAATTGAAAATGGATTATATTCAGATATTGAATATGTTAATCCTTTGGAAATAATTTGTAAAAAATATCCTAATGCTATTTTCACATCTGATAGTGCGTACTATTATTATGATTTAACAGATGTTATACCAGATTATTTTTATTTAGCAACAAAAAGATCTGATAGTAGAATGAATGATGATAATATTAAGCAAATATTTATTCCTAATGAGTTATTTGAATTTGGTAAAACACAAATAGAAATTGAGAATATTAAAATAAATATATATGATGAAGAGAGAATATTAGTTGAATTAATAAGAAAAAAAAATACTATTCCATTTGATTATTATAAAGAAATAATATCTAATTATAGAAAAAAAGCTGATAGATTGGATATATATAAAATTCAGGAATATATTTCCTATTATAAGAATGAAGCCTCATTATATGATACTTTAATGAGAGAGGTATTTTAGTGAATTTAGAAAAATTACGAAGATTATATTTACATAATGGGTATTCTCTTGCTAATGCTTCTGCCAAAATATGTCAGGATATTATATTAAATAAAATATCAAAAAGTAGTGTTAATAAAAATGTAACTATTAAAGGTGGAGTAGTTATGTATGGTTTATCAAATGATAAAAGAAGAGCAACAAGAGATTTGGATTTAGATTTTATAAGATATTCTCTAGCTGATGAATCTATAAAATTGTTTATTGATAAACTTAATATGGTAGATGATGGAATTGAAATAATAATTAATGGTGAATTTCAAGAGTTACATCATCAAGATTATAATGGAAAAAGAATTAATATTACTTTAAAAGATAAATTTAATTTTACAGTTTCTGCTAAATTAGATGTAGGCGTGCACAAGAATTTTAACATTAAACAAGAAGAATATTGTTTTAATTTAGAAGCGATTAATGAAAGTGCTACTCTTCTTATTAATTCGAAAGAGCAAATTATATGTGAAAAAATAAAATCTTTATTAAGATTTGGTATAAGAACAACTAGGTATAAAGACATATTTGATATATATTATTTGATAAATAACACAAATATAAATAAAACTGAGTTATTGCATGTTTTGAATTTACTTATTATTAATGACAATACTATGAAAGAAAAGAATATTAATGAAATAATTAAAAAATTAGAAATTACTCTAAATAATAATATTTTTAAAGATAGTTTAAAAGATGCACGAAATAATTGGCTTGAATTATCAGTAGATGAAGTTATTGATAATGTATTAGATTATTTTAAATCAATAGAAACTGTTCATGTATAATTAACTAAAATAACGTGTATTATATGCAAATCAATTTTTTAATCTACAGAATGTGTTTTTGGTATAAAATAATAATAAAGAAATATAATTGTTTTAACTTGTAATATTTCTTTTCTATGATATAATAATTTGTAGAAAAGAGGTATGTTATGGATGATGATATTGAGATTTTAGATATATTTGATGAGGATAAAAAGAAACCTCCTGTTAAGGTAGAAAAAAAAGAAATAAAGAAGGAGGAACCAATGAAAACTTCCACTAAAAAGAAAAAAAGAAAATTAAAAACTAAATCATTACAAATTGCATTTTGTAGTGTTAGTGCCTTATTTATTTTGGGATGTATTATTTTTTATGGTTCAAGATTTATTAAATATTATCGTATTTATAATCCTAAAGTAGATTCTTCTGATGGAAGTGTTTTATTAGCTCAGAATATAACAGGAAATTCAGAAATTGTTTATCAAGGATCAGGGCTTTATAGTTCATCTGGTAACTATATTTATAAAGGTGATGTAAAAGATAATTATTTAATGTATAACAATATGCTTTGGCGTATTTTAAAGATTAATGTTGATAATAGCATTGATATTATCTTAGATGATTATTTAAATATTTTACCATGGAATAAAGAAGTAACAGATTTTTCTAGTTCATCAATTAATGATTATTTAAATAAAGATTTCTTAAATAATATAGATAAAGATTTATTAGTAAAAGTAAATTATTGTGAAGATAAGATAGAAGATTTAAATAATATTACTTGTGATAAAAAGAATAATGAACAATATGTAAAATTATTAGATATAACAAGTTTTTTGAATTCAGTTAAAGAGAAGAAATCTTATTTAGTAAGTGATGATGAAATATTTTGGTTAAGTGACTATAATACAGATAAAGTATGGCATACTAATTCTGTTAATGTTAGTCAAAGTGATAGTAATATCTTTTATGAAGTTCGACCTGTTATTAAATTAAAAAACACTGTTACTTATTCTAAAGGTGAAGGTACTAAAGATAATCCTTATATTGTTGGGGATAATAAAATAGGATTAGGTAGTATTGTTAAATTAGGTGATGATAATTGGATTATTTACGATATGGGAAATAATGTTCGTTTAATGAGAGAAAAATCTTTAGAGAAAACAATGATGTTTGATAAAGAATCTTTAGATTTTGATAAGTCTTCACTTAATGAATATTTAAATAAAGAATATTTAGATAGTCTTTCTTATAAAGATAAGATTATTAGTAATGATTATTATACTGGTAAATATAGTGAAGATTTAGAAGATGTTAAAAAATCCAAAGTAAATGTTAAAGTAGGTATTCCAAGTATCTTAGATATTAAATTAAATAGCGAAGTTAATGGTTATTTTACGTCAACAAGTAATGATGAATCAATTTATGTATATGAGAATCCTTTAAGACAAAGTCGTAGTATTTCATATCGTAATATAAGACCATGTATAACATTAAAAAAAGATTATATTGATAAACTAGAGTATAATGATGGTGTATGGGAGGAGAAATGAAGAAGTTAACAATAACGTTTATTGTATTGGATATTTTAGTTGCTATAGGTTTCTTTGTGACTTATTGTCCATTATTTGAAAATTTACAAAATACTATTATTTCTACTGCTATAAATACGAAAACTCATGATTATATTGCCTATATCTTTTATAGTGAAGAACATGTTGGAAAAGTTATTGCAATGAATAATTTTACTCCTATTGATGAAGAAGTAAAACTTGATGATATTGTTATTGATACAAAACCAAGGGATAGTTATGATAATCCTTATGATGAAGAAATATTAACAAGAGATGAAGGTAATGAGGATTATAAATATATTAAAGTTAAAGTAGGTAATTATGATGCGCATTTAGTAGCGATTTATGATCCTAGTAAAGTTAAGTTGCTAACTGGTAAAGCCTTTAATACTAAAAATAGTAGTGGAAAAGAAACGGTTCTTAATATGACTAAAAGAATGGGAGCGACGATAGGTATTAATGGTGGAGGTTTTGTTGATTATGGTTATGGTAGTGATATTCCAATAGGTTATGTTATTAAAGATGGAGAAGTTATTTGGTCACCTACTAGTGAACCTGGAAATCTTATTGGTTTTACGAAAGATAATAAATTACTATTAGTTAAGGCAACTGGTGAAGAAGCAGTTGCTATGGGAATGCGTGATGCATTACAATTTGGACCATTTTTAATGGTTAATGGAGAACGTCCGGAATTCAATAATAGTGCAGGAGGATTCTCTCGTGCTGCTCGTGTAGCTATTGCTCAAAGAAAAGATGGTATTGTTCTATTCTTAGTTACTGAAGGAACTCACGCTGCAGGTCCTAATATGAAAGAAGTAATTGATACTTTAGAACTATATGGTGCTTATAATGCGGCTAATTTAGATGGTGGTACAAGTACACAATTAGTTATAAATAATAAATTAATTAATAATCCAAAAAACATTATGGGAAATTCTGTTAAAGGTGGACGTGGTGTTATTACAGGATTTGGATTATTTCTAAATGAAGAAAAAGAAGAAGCAAAAGAAACAGAATAACATTTAATATCGTGATATTATAGGAGGCTTATGGATTTCATTAATGTATATCTATTATTTTGGATATTCTCTATTTTAGGTTGGATACTAGAAATGATTTATTGTGCAATTGATGATAAAAAGATTGTCAATCGAGGTTTTTTAATTGGTCCATATTGTCCTATTTATGGTTTTGGCGCTCTTGTTATGCTTCTTCTGACTCCTTTTAAAGATAGTGCTATTATAACTTTTATATTAGCACTATTACTTTGTAGTGTACTAGAGTATTTTACAAGTTATTTAATGGAAAAAGTTTTTAAAGTACGTTGGTGGGATTATTCTCATGAATCATTTAATATTAATGGACGTATTTGTCTTAAAAATGCTATTGCTTTTGGGGCATTAGGGGTTTTATTTAATAAGTTTTTAGAACCATATTTTAATGATTTTATTAATCTATTATCTGTTGATACTAAAAATATTATTGCTATTGTTATATTAGTTATTACTATAATTGACATTTTAGTATCTTTAAAAGTAATGAATAGTATTAAAGATATTATTAAGAAAAATGAAAAAGATTTTAAAAAGATTGATGCTACCGAAAATATTAATAAATTATTTAAAATAAAATTAAAAAATATTGACTGGAAAGAACATCGTTTAATTAATACATATCATTTATTAGAAAGAAAAATAAATAATAAAAGTAATTATTTGATTTTAATTATTTTTGTAGTAATTGGATTAATCATTGGTAGTCTATTAAGTTTTGTTTTTCATTTAGGTAGTTTTAAAGTAATAATTCCTTTAGTTGTTTCTATTACATTGTTGTTAGCGATAATGGTTATGAAGGTGAAAAAATGAATATAAATTTAAATGATGATGAAATTATGGGAAATGAAAAAACATTTCTAAAAAGAAGAAGTAATGGAATGATGTTAAGTGATAATGATATTGAAGTATTAAAAAATAATGGAATAAATTATTTAGACTATCATAATCTTTCTGAACTTCTTTTTAAGATTACCGAAGTCTTAGAAGAAAATGATAATGAATTATTAGAAGAAATAAGTATTAAGTTAGGAGAGTATAATTATTATAATTATACTAATAAATAATGTTTTGGTATTTAATAGCGATTAATGTTATAACCTTCATTTTATATGGTTTAGATAAGGAATTTGCTAAAAGAAAAGCCTATCGAATAAGTGAATATACTTTATTTGTATTTTCTTTCTTTGGTGGTGGATTAGGTTCTTTAGTTGGAATGAAGTTCTTTCATCATAAAACATCTAAATTAAAGTTTTGGATAATAAATATATTATGCACAATTTTGTGGATAATTTTTTTTATATACTAATAATTGGTTCTTTGATAAAATTAATTTGTATATAAATTAATTTAAAGGAGGATTTATGAGTATATATGATTTTAAAGTAAAGAAAAGAAATAATGAAGAAGTTTCATTAAGTGAATTAAAAGGGAAGGTATTATTAATTGTTAATACCGCAACTGGTTGTGGTTTTACTCCTCAATACGAAGGACTAGAGACTTTATATGAGAAATATCATGAGAAGGGACTTGAAATATTAGATTTTCCATGTGATCAATTTGGACATCAAGCACCCGGAACTGATGATGAAATACACGAATTTTGTACGATGAAATATCAAACTAAATTTGAACAGTTTTCTAAAATTGAGGTTAATGGTGAAAATGAAATACCACTTTACACCTATTTAAAAGAGAATGCTCCAAAGGAAGAAGTAGTTGGATTAAAAAATAAAATGGCTATGAAGGCGATTGAAAAGATTAGTAGTACATGTAAAAAAGAAAGTGATATTAAATGGAATTTTACGAAATTTTTAGTTGATAAAGAAGGAAATGTTATTAAAAGATTTGATCCAACTTTTAAACCAATGGATATGGAAGAAGATATACTAAAACTTTTATAAAGGCAATGTTGGAAGAGGTTTATGATTGTTTAAAGTTACAAAATCAATTATATTTTTCCATTATTACTTTATTAGAGATATTTTAATAATTAATTGAAAAAAAATTATTGACTTTAAAATTTAGGTATAGTAATATTAGATTATAATTTAGAAGGATGATGTATAATGGAAAATAATGTGATAGATGAAAATAAACATGATAAGAGTCATAAATTATTAATGATATTAGGATTATTTATTTTAATTGGAGTAGTAGGAGGAATAACTTTTGCTTTCTTTAATTATACGAGAACTGGTAGTATAAATAATATTAGAGTAGGAAGAATTAGTTTTATATCAAGACAAACTAATACTATTAATTTAACGAATTTATTCCCTATAGATCCAACAGAAACGGGAATAATGGATGATGCAACTAAAGTAGGAACAGTAGAAATAGAGGTTGTTGGAGATACTGATTATAATAAGGGAGTAGAATATCTTATTTCAGCGGTTAATTCAAGTATTACTACGAATGGTAAAGTATTACCGATAAGTATAGATGTAAGTGTAAGCAATTTAGGAACAGAAAGTAATAGTTATTGGACAAGTAGAAATTCTCATAATGCTACAATATATCAAACATTAGTAGGAGAAACATTAAAAGGTGACGAGCAGATTTTAGTAGGGTATATTAAACCCAATACCACAAGTGGAACTGTTGAAGGAGTTTCAGGATCAATTACTATCAAAGCATATTTAGATGAAAATAAAATATTAATAAGTGATACATATAATAATGGAAATTCACCAACAGATGAATTAGGAACACCAGCAAGTTTAGGAGAAGGAAAAACAGTATTTACCACTACTGAATGGAATGCACTTCAGGCTTCTCCAATCTCTTTTCAGATAAAAGTAGAAGCTAATGAAGGAATATGGGTAGAAGGTGTTACAACCATTTCATTTAATGCTAATGGTGGAACAGTTGATATAACAAGTAAAACTCTTAAATCTTCAGATACGAGGTATGGAGAATTACCAATACCTCAAAGAGAAAACTATACTTTTTTAGGTTGGTTTACAGATATAAATTATGGTAGTTTAGTTAAGAGTACAACTAGGTTTAGTTTTGGAAATTCTTCAACGATATTATATGCTCATTGGGAAGAAGTTGCAGAAGTAGTAGGATGTTATTCTATTGTAAATTATCAAGATGGTGTTAAGATTGTAAATTATGATGATAGTTGCGGAAGTGATGTTGTAATACCAAGTACACTTAATGATATGTCTGTTTTAGTAATTGGTAAATCTGCTTTCCGCGATAAAAAAATTGAAAGTGTTTTAATTCCTGATAGTGTTATAATAATTGATGAAATGGCTTTTGCTGATAATAAATTAATCGATGTAACAATACCTAATAGTGTTGTAACTATTGGAGAATATGCTTTTGATAAAAATTATATAGAGGAAGTTGTAATACCTGATAGTGTTATAACAATTAGAAAGGGTGCATTTAGCTCCAATAATTTAAATACTGTAACAATAGGAAAAAATGTAACAGAAATAGGATCAGATGCTTTTCCTAATTGTAATGAATATATCTCGGGTTCTTATCTTGAAACAGTAATTAATAAAACAGGAAGGGCTTTTGATTGGGCGGATATTTTTGGTACTTTTGAACATGAGACATTTGTAACAGGTACATTTACTTTCGGAGAACATACTATAACTGTTTCTGCTGAATAAGATGGTTTAGGGGGAAAAATGATATCAATTATAATTCCAGCATATAATGAAGAAAAAAATATTAAAAATGTGATAATGGAAATAAAAAATATTTTTAAGAAAAAAACAATATTTAAAGAATATGAAATAATAGTAGTTGATGATGGTTCAAATGATAAAACAGGTGAAATTGCTTTATCGTTAAATGTAAAAGTAATAAGAAATGTTGAAAAAATGGGATATGGTTATTCACTTAAAAAGGGTATTTTAGCAGCTACAAATGAAACAATAGTTATAATAGATGCCGATAAAACATATCCTTTTTCCTTTTTCTTTGATTTGTATAATAAAAAAAAGCAAGGATATGATTTAGTAGTAGGTGCAAGAAGGGGAAAATATTACAAAGGAACAATTATAAAACGGTTATTGCGTTTTATGTTAACAAAATTTGTAGAATTTATTGCTTCAAAAAAAATAAAAGATATTAATTCTGGTTTTAGAATTTTTGATAAAGAAACAGTAATTAAATACTTTCCCAGATTATGTGATACATTTAGTTTTACTACATCACAAACACTTAACTATATAATGGATTCTTTAACAGTTGGCTATGTAGATATTGATTATTTAAAAAGAAAAGATAAGAGTAAGGTTAAATTATTTAAAGATTCTTTGGTAACACTTAGATATATTATTGAAAGTTGTGTATATTATCGACCATTTAAAATGTTTTCATTATTGAGTTTTTTATGTGTTTTTCTTTCAATAATTGGTTTTGTGTTTTCACATTTCTTAAATATTAAAGCAGGTTATATTTTGGGAATTGGTGGTTTACTTGTTTCAATAATTGTATTTTCTTTAGGTTTATTATCCGTTTTATTAAAACAAATAATGAATAAATAGGTATTTATAATGAAAAAAATAATAATAAAAAAAGAAATGTTTTTATATGGAATTTTTGGTTTATTAACTAGTCTTTTTCATATTTGCTTATTTTCTTTGGTTCTTTGTCAAGTAGTGTTGGTGAAGAATAATCAAGTGTAAAATTAAAATGAATGAGAGTGTCAATTTGATGCTCTTTTTCTATTGTGAAATTATGGGATTAAGTAATCCTTTAATAAGCATTACTCTAGCCTTAAGATGTTCAAATTTTCTATATCCACAAGCATCATGTTTAATTTGTTTAATAAGGTTATTAGTACCTTCAACTATACCATTGGAATAATCATATTCAAGAGCATTCAAAATATAGTTTTCCATTCTTAGAAATGTTTTATTAACCTTATCAAGTTTCTTAGAAATTCCCTTATTATAATGATGAATTATATTAGAAAATTTTTCTTTATCTTTTGAATCGATAGAGTTAAGAATACCTTGATAGTAGTTATAAGTGATTTTAAGTTCATTATCTGTATTAATTAAATAAGTAACAATATATTTTTCAGTGACTTCTTTTTTAAAACATTTAGAATAAAACTTTCTTTTATCGTTTAATTCATTTTCATTTTTTAGAATTAATTTCCAATATTTTTTTAACTTTTTATAGTTAGGATTTGATTTAACGCAAAGCTTAATTCTTGAAGCATCTAAAACATTTCTAGGTTGTAAAACAATATGAAATCTATCTGGAACTAATATAGCCTTTTTAAAAAGTTTTTTCATTAGCTTATAATATGGTTCATATAAATCAAGGGTAATTAATTCAACCTTGTCTCTTTCTCTTTTGGAATAACGTCTGAACAATGTTTCTATATCTTTAGAGAGCCTACTATTATTAATATCAAAAATATTTTTCTTATCTTGATCAACAATAATGAAAGCCAATTTACTAATTGTATCTTTAGTAGCATCAAATTCATCAATTCCCATTTTCTTAGGAAGAATCCCATTATTTTTAATAATTTTATCTTGAGATATTTTGTGAAGAATTCTATTAGTGGTACATGATGAAACATTATTACGTTTAGAAATATCTTTTTCACTACCTTTATTCATTAAATCAAGAGTAATAGATAGTTCGGTATTGTGAGAGATTTGTTTATGATAATCAACTAAAGATGTTTCTGCAATAAATGTTCTTTGACAATGTTTGCAAAAGAAACGTTGTTTATCTAATACAACAAGGGAGTTATAGTTAGAAATTTTAGGGATTTTTATTTTACAATTTTTCTTAAATCCCCAATTAATAATATCATCATTGCTATTATTAACAACACCACAGTATGGACAAGAAGCAGGCTTATAGGTAAGAACACCATGAAAAACCATTGTATCAATGTTATTAATTTTAACTATATTGAAACAATTTTCTCCAAAATATATATTTTGGTCTTTAATATTTAAAATATTTTTAGTATAATTATTATGAGTCATTTAATCAGATCCTTTCGTTATTTTGTTTTCAAATTAATTTTAACATAGGATTATCTGATATGACTCTTTTTTTACATAAAAATAAGTGTCAAGTGATTTTACTCACCAACACTATTTATTATAGAACCTTTTCTTTTTTAATAAAATGTAATATTAATTATAGAATTGCCAATATTATTACTTTAGTTATTGTTAAAATATTAGCTTTTATCTGTAATAAGAGATATGTGTTTCAAAGTAAGTGTCAAAATAAAAGAGAATTAATTGATGAAATAGTTCTTTTTCTTATAAGTAGATTTGTTACTTTTTTAATTGATTATTATGGATTAATAATATTAACAGAAAAAATGTTTATTGAAAAAATAGTTGGTAAAATAATTATGATTATTGTAGTTTCTATAATTAATTATTTTTTAGGAAAAAATTTAATATTCAAAAATAAGAAAAGAGTTGTGGTTGGTGTATGAATTATTTAAAAAAACACAAGTTTATTTTAATAATTGTCGTAGTTACTATAATAAGATTTTTATTAAGTTATCGTTTACCATCATTTTATATTGCTAATTTAGGTTATGATGATGCGTTAATGATTAGAATGATGAAAAAAATATTAGATGGTCAATATCTTGGACTATACAATAATATTATTTTAACTAAGGGAATTGTTTTTCCATTACTTATTTCTATAATAAAGTATATAAATATTAATTATAGTATAGTTTTTACTATTTTACATATCGGAGGATGTCTTTTATTGACTAATTCTCTTAAAAGTAATATTAATAATAAAGTGTATTTGGTAATTATTTATATTATTTTATTATTTAATCCTGTTAGTTATTCTAGTGAGTTGTTTCAAAGATTATATAGAACCTCACTTTCTGTTACAGAATTATTGTTTTTTCTATCTTTTATTATTCGAATAATTAATGATAAAGGTAATATAATCTTTAATTATTTAATGTTAGGATTTATGATATCAATTATGCTTTTAACGAGAGAAGATACAATATGGGTAATGATAATATATGGATTGTTAATTATATTCAAATCAATTAAAAAACATAAATTAAAACATATTTTAGTTTATTTTATTCCTTGTTTAATACTATTTTTATCTTTAAATATTTATTCAATGATTAATAAAAAATATTATGATATATATACTTATAATGAATTAAAAGATTCATCTTTTAAGGACTTTTATGTTAGATTAAAGTCTATTAAAGATGATAATAAAAAATATCGAGTATCTGTGACTAAAAGAATGCTATATAAGTTATGTGATGAGTCAAAAACATTTGGCTTTGAAAGAAGAGATATTGATATGTATTATGAAAATTATAAAATTGATGATGAAATAGAAAATAATAACATTATATGGTATTTACGAAATATGATTTATGTAAAATTTCAATTATTGAATGGTAAAGACGCTAATGAATATTTTCGTAAATTAGCGGATGAAATGGATGTTTTATTTAAAGAAGGAAAGTTAGAAAAACAATTAATAATTCCTTCTGTTAATTTAAATACATTAAGTATTTATTATCTGAAAGATTGGGTTATTAATATATTAAAAACAGTTTCTTATACTACTAGTTATAAAGATATTAAAACATTTGATGAATTTAAAGAAAATATTGATATTAAATATGATGATGCAGCTAATGCTTATAGTGTTATGTTTTTAGATCGATATGGTACTGCTAATATTATCAATAATAATCATTTTATTTATGAGTTTTTTAGAATCATTTATAAGTATTTTACAATAGTATTTTCTATATTTAGTGTTTATGCTTTTTTTAAAAATGTTACTTCTAGAAATAAAAATAGTTTAATATTATTAATAATACTTATGATTTATGGAGTAATAATATTAGGTGTTTCATATACTCATACAACGTCTTTTAATGCAATAAGATACATATATTTGGGAGATGTATATATATTACAAAGTTTATTTATCATGTTGAATATTTATATATTTTTTACAACAAAAAAATATGTTTAAAGAAATGATAATAATCTAAGTATTATATTTACAAAATAATGAATTATGAATAGTAGACAAATGAGAAAAAATTGTATAAAATAATGGTAAAGGAGAGATAATTATGGAGATAATTAATGTAGGAAAAGATAATTTTGACAAAGAAGTACTAAATAGTGAAAAAAAGGTTTTAATAGATTTTAATGCTAATTGGTGTGGACCATGTCGTATGTTAAGACGAATTCTTGATGAAATTAGTACTGAAAATAATAATGTTAAAATAGTATCTATTAATATTGATAATGAAGAAGATTTAGCAAGAGAATATGGCGTTATGTCAATACCTTGTCTAGTATTAGTAGAAAAAGGTCAAGAAATTCGTCGTAGTGTAGGATTAATGCCTAAAGAAGAGGTTATTAAATTTATTGGTGAATAACATGTATGATTTAATAATAGTAGGAGCAGGACCAGCAGGACTTACTGCGGCGATTTATGCAAGACGTGCTAATAAAAGTGTTTTAGTACTTGAAGCAAAAACATATGGTGGACAAATTATTAATACTTTAGATATTGAAAACTATCCTGTAGAAAGACATATTAGTGGTTTTGATTTTGCAGATAAATTATATAATCAAGCTAAAGATATGGGAGCAATTATTAAGTTTGAAAAAGTTGTTGAGGTAAAAAACGGAAGATTAAAGAAAACCATAATTACATCAAAAAATAAATACGAAGCCAAAGCCATTATCTTAGCAACTGGTTCGGAAAATCGTAAATTAGGATTATCTAAAGAAGAAGATTTAATTGGTAAAGGAATATCTTATTGTGCTACATGTGATGGAGCCTTTTATAAAGATAGAGTAGTAGCAGTTGTTGGTGGTGGTAATACAGCACTTGAAGATGCTTTATACCTAACTGATATTGCTAAAAAAGTATATTTAATTCATCGAAGAGATAGTTTTCGTGGAGATGAACAAACATTAAATTTATTAAAGAAAAAAAATAATATTACTTTTATTTATAATAGTAATATTACTAAACTTATTAGTGATGATAAATTAAAGGGGATTGAAATAACTAATAAAGATAATAAAAAAGAAGTTTTAGATATTGATGGATTATTTGTTGCTATTGGAAGACTTCCTGAAAATGAAAACTTTAGAAAAATCATTAAACTTGATGAAGCAGGTTATATTATTGCTAAAGAAGATTGTCATACTAATAAAAAAGGGATCTTTTGTGCAGGTGATATAAGAGTTAAAAATGTTAGACAATTAGTTACGGCAACAAGTGATGGAGCCATTGCAGCAACAGAAGCTGTTAAATATTTAAATAATTTAAAAGACTGGAATTATGTAAAATAGTGTAAAATTACACTGTAA